>CAMJHU010000150.1 GCA_946405565.1 uncultured Clostridia bacterium | reverse complement strand
ACACTTGTCGATCAGGCGTGGCGATCTCATATACCGACTGGAGAAACGCACCAATGAAGTGAGTGTGCGTCCTTATTATGATCAGCAGATTTCCGGCTGGCATATGACCTATAATGAATGTCTGAAAGAGGCTAAAGAAATCATTGGAAGGAGTGAGACAGATGAGTGTACTGATTAAAGGAATCAAAATGCCGAAGGATTGCTCCCAATGCGGAGCTTGTAACGAAGATGGAGACGGCATCAATTATTGCGGTTACGATTACGATGTCAGAACAGTGAAATTATTCACAGGTCAGCGCCCTACATGGTGCCCTGCGGTCAATGTACCCACATACGGTAGACTGATCGACGCAGACAAAATCCGATCTGACAGTCCGCTGATTACTGCTCTAACCAATTTGCTTAAGGATTGTAAACTTAAGCACATGGAAGGCTGCATGGCTCCAAATTGTGAAGAGTGCATAGCGCGTTATTTCGGTAAGCAATATGCACATCTCTTGCCGAGCGTGATAGAAGAGACTTATGACAGCGAACGCCAATGGATACCCGTTGAGTACCATCAGATCACGGAGGAAGAACGGCAGGAAAACGACTACCCCGCAGATTGGGTCTATTACATTGACAGTCCTATGCCGAAAGAAGGGCAGGAAATATTGATTACAACCAACACAGGCTACGTTGAAAAAGACACCTGCCTTTATGATGGTGACTCCTATTACACGGACAGTTGCTATGATTGGTGCGGAGACATAACAGCATGGATGCCGCTGCCGGAGCCTTACAAGAAAGAAGGTGAGACAAATGGATAAACCAGAATTGAAGCCCTGCCCATTTTGCGGCGGTGAAGCTGAGATTACCGAAGTGATAGATCGCACGCCCCGTAATCTTGAGGCTGTAGGATTCGGAGTTAAATGCGACCAGTGCGGAATAATCGTTGCTAAAATAGACTGCGGTGTAACTGATTGGTTTGAAACCGATGAAGAAGCCGCCGAAGCATGGAACAGGAGGGCTGACGATGCAGATAACAGTTGAAATCCCGACGCAGGGTGAGTGGTTCGAGATGTCGGAAGATGTCCTTCCTGCTGACGGCGAGCTTTGCGTTATCATTCAACGATACAGCGATAGGTTTCCAAAAATAGTCCTATTTCACAAGGATGACTGTATCGGAGACTGTTTCCTGTGTGTAGACGAACTGTTCAAAGCGTCGGAAGAAGGCGTTGATGTACGTTATGACAGCGATCCTACGCCATCGTTATGGCCGTCAATCGTTTCTCACTGGAAGCCGCTGAACCTGCCGGAAGAGATAGACCGCAACATCAAGGAGATTATCGCATACTGGTTCGAGGAGGATGAAGAATGAACCGAAAAAGCGCTCCCTACATTGTCTTCGGAGCAGGAGATATTCATAACAAAGCGGTAATTATCGGACCGTCCGGCAGGTTGAGTGGATACGAATGTAATATTGTCAGTCTGAAGGACGGACACAAATATGCCGCTGGCGAGACGATTGAAACCGCCGACATAGATGGATTATACACAATATTGTATTTTACAAAGCTGGAAAGTATGCGAGCTTTCTCGAACGCACTTAATGAAGCTGTAAAACGATGGGAGGAGGAATACAAATGAAAGGCATATTGATATGCAAATCGACCGGCGGCAGCTCCACCAATGAAAATGCGTGGGTGGTAGGTATCGATAAGAAACCCATCCTCTTTAGCTGTGAAGAAGAAGCGAGAGATTATTTGAAGGAATACATCTCTACCGAAAAAGGCATTCAGGACTTTGGAATCACCTTCAAAGAATATGATTTCCCCCTGTCAATCGGACAGGCGGTTTCTCAACTCGAAGACCTTATCCGCGATGCCAATACCCACCGAGATGAAAACGGCGAACTGGACGATGTATTCCAGCGCGACGTTGATGCGCTGAGATTGGGATGTGAAGCTCTCGAAAAGCAGATGCCTAAAGCTCCCATCGGTGATCTTAATGCCGTGCCACACTATCGTTGCCCCAATCCGGCTTGCGGAGCGAGCGTCAAAAAGTATGTAGATTCTCCAGAGTGTCGCTTCTGTTCCTATTGCGGTCAGGCTCTCGACTGGGACAAGGCGAAGTGACATATCAAGACATTCAGATTTAATATAGCCCTCCCCCACCCCCCTGAAGGTTAAAACGCCCCTATTTTGGTCTCATAATAGGGCAGGGGAGGGCTTCGAGCGAGGAAGTGAAGTCCATGAGTGACGAATCGAGACTGATATTGCTCATCATGTTGGCGGTTGCCGCGACGATGTTCCTGGTCGGACTGATGGTCATGTCATTTGTCTGTTACACCAAGGAGCGAATGCTGTTCCAGCACAGTAAGGTCAGCGAGATGGCGAAAGAGGAACTGGTCAAGCGAGTATTACAGAAGAAACCGTATCTGGTAGATGTTAAAATATACAACATAGCAGGCGTTGAGAGAATCGAAAATGTAAAAGCATATATGATTCGCGACGGCGTATTCGTGATAATTTCTGATAATTATGTAAGCTACATTCCTCTCGACGCCATCATAAAAATTAATGTACAGGAGATGCCCGCAAAAATCGCATGGGAAGGCGGTGATAAGCATGTGGCTCAAAACACAGACAGGAGCAATTATTAACCTCAATTTTGTGGAGCGTATTTTCACATACATTGACAACGACATTAAGCACGAGAACGACCCGTATATTGTGGTGGCAAACACAAACGGCGGTCTCGCCGAGGACATTGCTCGTTTTTCTACTCCTGCTGAAGCAGAACAGTTCAAGAACGATATATGCAGAAAGGTCGGTGCAATGCGCATCGTAAAAAATAAGCTGACAAATCTTTACGCGGAGGAAAAGGTATGACATACGAATCCAAGATTAAATTTATCCTCGGCTATTACAGCACGGAAGAACAGCTTGCTCAAACCGCCGAGGAAGCGTCCGAGCTTGCACAGGCAGCCCTGAAAGTCAGACGCGCCAGCAAGCCGGAAGACAAGGTGGCGGCTTTGAGCCATCTCAAAGAGGAGATGGCTGACGTGGTTGTAATGCTGGATCAGATGATGTACGCCTACGACTGCGAAGGAGAAGTGGCGCAGATCGCAGAAGCGAAGACCGACCGTGAGGTCAGCCGGATCACAAAGGAGGCGGGCTGATGGCGATTAAGTCGATTATATTTAACACTGACATGGTTCGGGCAATTCTGGACGGACGCAAGACCGTGACGCGGCGAGTGGTAAAGCCGCAGCCTATGGGAAGAATCTGCTATTGCATGGCAGGGTACAAGCATGGTTCGTGGAGCTATCCGGGTCCCAATACTTATAAGTATTGGGGCGACAAATGGAAATTGCCGGAAGGACTAACGAGCGAGGAATTAAACCGCCACTGGACGCCACCTTGCCATACCGATGATATTATCTATGTGCGGGAGACGTGGAACAGAGGGTATATTGAGCATTCAGATGCGTACCTGTGCAATGAAGCCTGGTTTGAAGAATACCACAAACGCGACGGCAGCTTTCTCGATGGCATCAGCGGTTATATGTACCGCGCCGATTTCGATAAATCAGAAGAGCGCGAGTTGCATATGCTCTGGCGACCTTCCCTCCATATGCCAAAAGAAGCGGCGCGGATATTCCTCCGTGTGACGGACGTTCATGTGGAGCGATTGGAAGAAATCTTTGATGATCCTCGGGGGCCAAACAATCAGATTGTGCGGGAAGGCTGTCGCTATGGTTGCGATTTTATTGCAATGTGGCAGAACTGTTTAAAACCCGCAAACAGAGAACTTTTCGGGGTGGACGCAAACCCGTGGGTGTGGGTGATTGAATTTGAACGATGCGAGAAACCACTACAGTTTGCCGACATGGCCGCTGCTCCATCCGCAGATCAGCCGGTGCTTATGCCCGCTACATGAGAGGATGCAATGAACCATGCGAATCGGACTGATTGATGTAGACGGGCATAATTTTCCAAATCTGCCCCTGATGAAACTATCTGCATATCATAAAGCGATTGGGGACAACGTGGAATGGTATGACCCGATGTTTGGAGGTCATTTTGACAAGGTCTATATGTCGAAGGTCTTCACTTTCACAGATGATTATCCGTATTTCATCAATGCCGATATAATCCAAAAAGGCGGTACAGGCTACTTTTATCCCGACGGAGGCGAGCCTTTGCCGGACTGTGTAGAGCATATCTATCCTGATTACTCGCTTTACTATGACAAAATTCCAGAGGTAAGGCACACGGCATATGGATTTCTGACGCGAGGTTGCCCGCGTGGATGCGATTTTTGCATAGTAGGCAAAAAAGAAGGTCGATGTAGTCAAAAGGTGGCTGATCTATCCGAATTCTGGAATGGTCAGAGAAACATATGCCTTCTCGACCCGAATATGTTTGCTTGTCCAGACTGGCAGGAATTGAGCGATCAGCTTATTGGTAGCAATGCTTGGATTGATTTCTCGCAAGGCTGTGACATCAGAATAATCACCGCCGAAAAAGCCGAATGCCTTAAGCGCATGAAAATCAAGCGCATTCATTTCGCTTGGGACAGGTATGAGGACAAGGATGCGATTGTTCCAAAATTCAGAGCATTCAAAGAAATTACTCAATGGGACAAACGGAAACTCTGCGTGTATGTGCTGACAAATTTCAACACGACGCTGGATCAGGACTTGGAGCGCATTTACACGTTGCGAGAGTTAGGTTACTGGCCGTATGTCATGATTTATGAAAAAGAAAAGCTCCCGCAAGGTCATGTAATCCGAAAATTGCAACGCTGGGTAAACGCGAGAGCCATATTTGAAACAATTCCAAGATTTGAAGATTATTCTTGCAGGAGGTGAAACGATGAAATCACACATTGCACCTGAAAAGAAAGTTAAAAGTGGCTATTTGACAACACAGTCAGCCGCTAAAATCTTAGCGGAAACACTTGAAAGGTTTGAGTCCGTCAATGCCGCAGCGACAATTCTGGCGGCTTATGAGGTATCCGGCATCGGAAATAAACGCCTTATGGAATTGGCGTCAAATTATCGTGAATGGATGCGCGAATTTGCGAAGTACGCACACGATGATGTTCTTGAATTCCTTGTGAAAAGACGACTTGAAGAACGTGGACTGCTTGATATTTTCAAGGAAATAGAAAAAAGCGAAGAAAACGATTCGTAAAACACACGCTGTACGTTTTGAAACGCACCATGAAGCGTTTATGATGCGTTTATGACGTGTTTTGGAGGTTGAATAATGCAGAATACAAGACTGATCAGGAACCTGCTCACTCTGGCTGATTCCATGCCGGACATGGTTTCTGAATGTGCCATACTTGAAGAAGCAGTAGAGAAAATTATGACGCTCGAAATCGAATTAGCTGCCATGCGCGGTGCGGCAAATAGCTACAAAGCAGCGTATAATATGCTGGCGGCTATGCAAAAGAAAACCGAAACGGAGGTTGATACAAATGGCTAAAGTGGCAGTTAAAGAGATCACCAAACCCGGCAGACCGCTGAAAGGCAACTCGCGGCGAGTACCCATCACCATTTTCACCGAAACCGATACCGTCGACGCGGTCGATGAGACCAGAAAGAAGATGTCTATAAGCAGATCGGATTTTTACGAAACGGCGGTCAAGCTTTACCTCGTGGAACTGGGTGTAACAAAAGCGTAACAGAAAAATCATGTCTCCATGAATCTATTGCAATCATCGGATATTATAAACATAATGTATTTTTTAATACGCCTGACGGATATTATATCACCCATCTGCCAAAGAGTGGGAATAACGAACAAAAGCTCCGAAATCCCGTATTTCAGGGATTTTCGGAG
>CAMJHU010000149.1 GCA_946405565.1 uncultured Clostridia bacterium | reverse complement strand
TCGGCAAAGGACTGGTGCTGCAAGCCGAAACAGGGGACACCAAGCTCAACGAAGAGATAGAAAATCTGTGGAGACAGTGGTGCAAAAAGCGGAACTGCGATGTAACCGGTACCCAGAGCCTGAACCAGATGCTCCGCATGGCTGTCCGGCGGAAGAAAGTAGACGGCGGCGTCCTCTTTGTGAAGCGGTACACCGGCGGCGGCATTCTTCCGTTCAAGCTGCAGATGTTTGAAGTGGACGAGCTGGACGCTTCGCAGTTTAATCCAAAGAACAAAGGCAACCGTGTGGTGGGCGGTATCGAATACAACGCATATAACGCCCCCGTGGGCTATTGGATAAAGCAATACAGTCTGGACGGTATGACATTGACAGAGCCTACGTTTGTCAGAGCGACCGATGTAATCTTCTATTTCAGCAAGCGCCGCCCGTCCCAGCTTCGGGAAATGTCCGACATGAGCCAGACAATCGCCAGAATCCGTGATGTAAACGAATTCATGGTGGCTGTCAGCGTTAAGCAGCGCATCGAAGCCTGTCTATCGGTTTTCATAAAAAGAGCGATTCCGACTGCCGGTATCGGCAGATCCGGCATGGGCGCAGCGGGACCGAGAGAGAGCTACGACGGCAAAATGCTCGCCCCTGGTATGATAAAAGAGATGAACGTCGGTGATGAAGTTCAGGTGGTCAATCCCCAAGGGCAAGCTACCGACGCGGCCAGCTACACGAAACTCCAGCAAAGGATGATCGGTGCGGGGCAAGGTCTCTCCTATGAGGCCACCAGCCGCGATATGAGCGAAACCACCTACTCCAGCGCCCGTCAGGCCATTATTGAAGATAGCATGACATACGCTGAGGAAGATGAGCTGCTTTCCGATGTAATGGATGAAATCTACGAGACGTTCATCATTTCCGCCGTGCTGGCGGGTGCAATCTCGGCTCCCGGATTCTGGAACGATAAAGACAAATATTTTTCTCATTCGTTCGTGAAGTCGCCAAAACCGTGGATTGAGCCAAGCAAAGAGACAGCAGCCGTTAAGACGGCCATGCAAAGCGGTCAGAAAACTTTCAAGCAGATCGCCGCCGAAAACGGAGCTGACTGGCGAAAACAAATCGACGACATCTGCGAGGTATTACAATATGCCCGTGAAAAGCACGGGGTAGATTTGGGAGGTGTGATCCTTGGGCAAACAGAATCAGACGGTCTGTACGGGGCAGAATCCCCCGCACCAGAACCGATACCTGTGGAAACTTCACAGGCAAGCGACAGCCCTGATGGTTCGGGAGAGGAATCATCCGATCCTGATGCGGCAAAGAGCAACGGAAACGGAGAGAAATAAAGAAAGAACCCTGCATTCTTGCTCTATGCAACGGATAGATGGTGAAGGCAATGAAAGAAAATTTATTCTCTCTTTTTCCTCGGAACAGCCATACGAACGATGGTGGGGAATTGAAATCCTCGACCACGGCGAAGCGGCGGTCGACCTGACCAGGCTCAACGATATGGGATGCCTGTTGTTCAATCACAACAGGGATGCCGTCATCGGCAAGGTTAATAGGGCGTGGATCGAAAACAACCGTGGCTGTGCAGAGGTAGAATTTGATACCGACGAACAGTCGGAAATCGTCTATCAAAAGGTTCGGAGCGGTACGCTTAAAGGCGTATCCGTAGGATACCGAATCGACTCAATCGAAGAAGTAATGGCGGGAAAGACATCTGCCGACGGTCGGTTCACAGGACCGTGCGAGATCGCCCGAAAGTGGTGGCCTTTCGAGATCAGCATTGTGAGCGTTCCGGCTGACGGCACAGTAGGGGTAGGAAGAGAGGCAGAGAGAAAATCAATGCCGCTTGACATCGCCGAACGCCAGCTTCAGATAAACAAAAATTTCTATAATGGAGGTAAAAAATAAGCATGACCAACAGACAAAGACTTCTCGCGCTTACGCGGCGTCAGCAGGAAATCGTTGATTCCGCGAGAAACGCAGGTCGCTCTCTCGCGGATACCGAACAGGCTGAATTTGATTCTCTGCAGAGAGAAATCGACAGCCTGAAGCAGGAAATCGAAAGCGAAGAGCGTCAGGCTTCCAGTGGCTCCGCAGCCACCGACGGCGAGGCAACTGCCGCCGGTGAGCTTACCGCCGAACAGAGGAGAGCCATCATTGAGGAAGAGCGCAGCAGAATCTCGGAGATCGAAACGATGTGCCGCGATTTCGACATTGACCCTCAGTCCTACGTTTCCACAGGCGCTACGCTGGAGGACGTCAGAGCCGCCATCATTGAGCAGCTGAGAAATGACCGCTCCCCCATTCCCTCTCGCGTTCAGGTAACGGGCAGCGGGGAAGATGAATTCAGGCGTGATGCCGCCGACGCACTGATTCTCAGGGGCGGCAACGTAAGAATGGATAATCCCTCCAGCGGCGCACGTCAGCTGCAGGGGATGAGCCTCAGAGATCTGGCAATCGAATGTCTCTCCCGCGAGGGAAGAAGCACCGGTGAATTGATCCGCATGAGTGCAGACGAAATCTACAGCGAGATGTGCCGCCAATTTTATAATCCCACTGCCGCATTCCCCGCCATTTTGGATCAGACAATCCGCAAAAGCATCGTGGAGCTTTACAACCACGTGCCTACCACTTTCCAGGCATTCACCACCAAGGGCAGCCTGAAAGATTTCAAGACTACGGCTGATCACGAATACGTCATCGGCGGCGTGGGAGATTTCCTGATGGTGCCGGAAAACGGCGAAATCAAAGCCGATATGCCCCGCACCGAACTGCTCCCCACCCGCAAAATTGATACCTACGGAAAGCAGTTTTCTATGACCCGTCAGGCTTTCATCAATGACGATATCGGCTTCTTGACAGAGGTACCCGGACTTTACGCTACGGCGGCGAAAAAGACCATCGACAAGCAGGTCTATAAAATCCTGTTCAGCAACGGCAAGATTTTTGACAACAAGGCGTTGTTCCACAACGATCACAAAAACCTGATTGCTACCGGAACGAAGCCCACCCAGGCGTCTATTCAGGCCATGATCCTGAAGATGCAGCAGCAGACGGACCAGTTCGGAGAGCCGATCTACATCACGCCCCGCACAATCGTGGTACCCGTGGGATATGAATTTGACCTCGCTGTCATTCTGCGCAGCACCCAGATCACGGGCAGCGCCAATAACGACATCAACCCGCTGTATAATTACCCCCTGCAGATCGTCCAGTCCCCCGTCCTGAATGCTCTTGCCGGTTCCAATGCGTGTCCGTGGTTCATGTTCGCCGATCACGCATCCGTTCGCGGCATTCAGGTGGACTACCTGAATGGGCAGGAAACGCCTACGGTCCGCCGCATGGAAACGCCTGGTCAGCTCGGATTCATCTGGGACATCTATCTCGATTGGGGCATCAGCGTCCGCGATTTCCGTGGAATCATTAAAAATCCCGGCGTTACAATGGAAACGGTCTAAGAAAGGGGGATAAAGAACCATGGCAACAGCAGCATACTGGCAGAGGGGCGAAGCTCTGGATTACACCAATAGCGATGAAACCACAATTCCCGTCAACACCATCGTGGCAATCGGTTCCAGAATCGGCATCACAGGCGCTCCCATTGCACCTTCGGAAACCGGCGTACTTCACGTCGGCGGCGTCTGGGAAATGCCGAAAACAGGCGCAGCGGCAATCAGCATGGGAACCGTCGTATATTTCGACGGCACCGGTATCACCGATGCTTCCAACGACGGCGCTCAGACAGACCCTGTCTCTTACATTGAAGCGGGATATGCCGCAGAAACGGCAGCCGCGAGTGCAACCAAAATTCTGGTGAAGCTCCGTGGCTGATGAAAAGACAACCACCCCGCCTGAACAGGAATCTCATCCTACCGCAAAACCCGCGTATGTCCTCCCAGGCTTGTCTGGAATCGCGGTAGGAGGTGAACAGACAGGGGACGATCTGGTCGGCAAAGTTCCGATTACGCCGGAAAGGATGAGGTCGTAAATGCCGAGCTTCAAAGACATCATACAGCGAGACATCGAAGAAGTTTTTTTCAATCTCGATGAATTTTCCGATACCCACATCATCGACGGGCAGAGCATGACCGCCATGATCGACGATATGGAAAATATCGAAAGAGAGAAGAAAATGAAGTCGCACATGGATGGCATTCATGCCCGGCAGATTCTCCTCTACGTCAAATCGGCTCAATTCGGAGCGCTCCCCGCCCAAGGCAGAATCCTGACCTTAGACAGCCGCAAATATCTCGTGATCGATGCGGTCGATGAGAACGGTGTATACACGATCACGCTGGAGGCGAACAGGAGCAGATGAGCGAACTCAAAATGAAAGCCAGCTCTGATAACGGCTTAATTGAATTTGAATTTGATGAAAATCTCATGAAAGTGATCGAAGATGCACTTGGAGATTTAAAAAGCGAAAGTCGAAAGGTACTGAAAAATGCAGTCAACAGAACGGCGAAACAAGCCAAGGCTGATCTGGCAAAAAAAGCGCAGGAAACCTATTCTGTCAAGAAAAACCGTTTCACAAAAGCTATGGCTACAAAAAACGCAACCATAGCAAAGCCGGAAGCTACCATAAGAGTAACCGGCGAACAAATGGAGCTAAAGGATTTCAAAGTCAGCCCCGCTACCTATCAGACGGGTAGAAATCGCCCATCCGTGACAAAAGCAAAAGTTTTACTCTCCAGCAGACTAAAACCGCTGGCTTCCAGCAACAAAGCGTTCCTTGCGAAATTTTCAAACGGTCACGTTTCTGTAGTTCAGAGGAAAACGAAAAAGCGCTTCCCGTTAAAAAAACTCCTCTCCAACAGCGTCCCAAAAATGGTGGGAAGTCAGGAGCGGGTATACGGAATTGTGGAGCCTGATATTTATGACAATCTGATGGAAAACATTCAATCCGAAATTAGGAGGGTGCTTAATAACCGATGAACGCATTGACCCTTCAGAACGCCATCGTTTCAGATCTTAAGGATCTGTTCAAAGACCGCCGGTACAGCAGCCCGACGGGAACTGCCATCGTTTCCGTTTTTCCCCAGAATCTGCCGAAAAGAGAATCCGAGGACGATGACGATCCGTTCCCATATATCATCGTCAGGCTTGACGCGGGGGAAATAGAATCACAGACCGACGCTTATGCAGTGACCGTTCTTCTTTTGGTAGGGGCGTACAGCGATGATGCCAACAATCAGGGGCATCAATCCGTCTTGGAAATCATGGAAACGATACAGCGGCACTACGAAGAAAAGCCCAGGCTTGAAGAGCAATTCGTCTTTACTGATCCGTTTCATTGGGCGTTGCAGGATGAAGAGAGCTATCCTTATTTTTTTGGAGCGGTCAGCATGAGCTTCAATCTTTCGGCTCCCAGAAGAGAATGGAGTGAGCTTGTATGAGCAAAATCGTATACGTCGGACCAACGATTATCGGCGTAGCGGTTCGGAATACCGTCTATGACGAATTGCCTCAATCGCTCCAGACGGCAATTCAAAACGCGCCATATCTCGGAAACTTATGCGTCCCCATCGGCGACCTTGCTGACGCGATGGCGCAGATCAGAAACGAAAGTGGAGCGATTTACACAATGTACAAAAAAGCACTGACCTACAGTGCAAATTGAAAGGAGAGACAATCATGCCTTATCAGCACGGAGTGAGAGTACTCGAACAGGCTACCGGCGTAGCGGCTCCCATCACAGGAACCGCCGGTCTGCAGGTCGTATTCGGTACTGCACCCATCAACCTCGCGGAAAATCCCACGGCGGTCACCAACAAACCCGTTATCGCTTATTCGTGGGAAGAAGCCGTGAAGCAGCTCGGCTACTCGGACGATTGGGACAGTTATACCCTGTGCCAGT
>CAMJHU010000148.1 GCA_946405565.1 uncultured Clostridia bacterium | reverse complement strand
CACTCGGCAACGCCGATACCATCGCGCCTGCTGTGCAGAAAGGAAACACTTCTTTGTTGAACTGGCTCAACGACGAAATCAAGTCACTCGGCAATGAAAACTTCTTCCACGCGGATTACGACGCAACCCTTGCCTCCGTTTACGGCGCGGCAGCCAATCCTGACAGCCTTGTTGTCGAAGGCGGCGTGGTTGACTGAGCTGGTAGAATAGTATAACAGTATCTGAACAGTAATGGAACCACCTCCGTTGAAACGTCATGCCGGCGTTTCTGCGGAGGTGGTTTGGTTTCTTTCGGCAGAAGAGAGAAGAATGATCTTCGACATATCTATTTTAAATAGTTATAAATAATTTATACATACACTCAAAATAGATGTGGAATGATGAAAATGAGGGTGCGATGGGAGAATTTGACAGCCTGTTTTCCTCTGCTGTCCGCAAGGTCAAAAAGACCTATCCGGAGATAAAATTGTTCTGTGTCAAGCCTTACTTCACAAATGACCTCAATATAAACGGTGAGTATTATTCCGCCCTATACGATGACGTCGTCATACCAGATGACCTGGCGGACATTCACCCCAAAGCCGCCATCAAATACCACAACCGCTGGATGATCGACCACAGCGATATTGTCCTGATTTACACAAAACGCGGTTACGGCGGCGCGTATGAATCGAGAAGATATGCGGAGAAAATTGTAGGAGATGATGTATATTGGCTGTGAAATGAAATAATCCTTATTGAAGAAAACTGCAAATATAAAATACATAAAAACTATTGCAAATTGATTCATAATACTATATAATATCAATAACACTGACATTAACGAAATTGGAGGGTGTTTATCGTGAAAGAACAATTCGATGTTTTCATATCCTATCGCCGCAGTGACGGCACAGAACTGGCAAGGGCAGTGCGGGATTCTCTGACGTCAAGGGGACTGCGCGTTTTTCTCGATACAAGGGAACTAATTGACGGGCAGTTTTTTGACACACAGCTTCCTGAGCGTGTTATCGAAACGCCCAACTATGTGTTGATTGCCACGCCTGACGCTTTCAAATTTCGCGACGGCGAGGACTGGGTGCGTGAAGAAATCAAGCTGGCGGTGAGCGAGTTCAAAAAGAATCCGCAGGATCGCTCGGTTATTCCGTTTGTGCCAAATGGCACCGTGTTCCCCGAATCGGGATTGCCGGAGGGATTGGAAGACCTGCCGCGCTTCAACAGAATCCTTCTGAAAGATACCAAGCCCACAGGCGCGGAACTGCTCCGTCTCGCAAAGGCAATCTGCCGTGTCAACCGCCGCAATATGTGGAATGCCGGACAGCGGTATCTCTCTCAGAGCAAATCTGCGGGCAGACGTTTCCATACGCTCCACATCGACGAGCGCATCATGCCGCTGGCATCCGATACGTCACAGACGGAACATGCTGTCACCCTGCCCATCCGCGTGCAGGACGGCGAAGGCAAAGAGCATCCTATAAAGCTGGATGACGCCTTGAAAGCAAACGGAGGACATGTCTACCTGATCGGTGAAGGCGGTATCGGTAAGACCACCGCGATGATCAGCATTATGGAAAATGCCTACGAAAAGCATTCCTATTCCGACACGGCACAGATTCCGCTGTTTGTGGAGCTGAACCGCGCTCCGGAGCAATCGGATTGGTATAAAACCGGCGAAAAGATGGAGTCCACTTTTATCCGACGAGAATTGGCGCGTATCCTTCTTTCCGCGAACAATATTGTGCATGTTCCGGCGGATTACATTACCGGTCTGGATAAGGAATTCTCGAAGGAAACGACCGCACCGGAATATCTGCTGCTGCTCGACGGACTGAACGAAGTCTCCACGGAGAAAGTGCAGGATGAAAACGGGCACACCTCCTATATCCGCACGCTGATTATGAATGAGATCATCCATCTGCTTACCGACTGCCCGAATGTCCGTGTCATGCTGACCAGCCGCACAGACGAAACCGAGATTAATTGTGAGGAACACGGCATTGTCAAGCTGCATTTGACCGGTTTGGATGACCATACCATCCGCGCCTATCTGATAGACTGCAAAATGCCCGAAGAAAAGGTAGAGGAATCCATCAAAAACGACACCCTGCGCGAATGTCTGAGGATTCCGCTCTTCCTGACCATATTCGGCAAACTGAGCGAAACCAAGGAAATCACCAGCCGCGGCGAAATTCTGAGGCAGTTCTTCCATGAACGCAGCAAAAAAATCTACTCCCAGCAAAGCCGCATCAAGGATTATCATATCGACACCAACGAAACGCAACTGCTTTTCATTCTGGACTTTCTGCTTCCTGCCATTGGAAGTTTTATGGAGCAAAAGGATGAATTCTATCTTTCGGATGAAGCCATTGCAACGGTCATCGAGCCGATTCTCAAAGGACGCATTGCCGACGTGACGTATACAAAGCGGACGCCTATTGCCGCGGCAAAGACAGAAAAGCCCCGAAAGAAAGGGCTGTTCGGTCACATATTCGGCAGGAAACAAACATCCGGTTCGGTTCAACCTGCTTTTTCTGAAGAAGTTATATCCATCGTTCCGGAATCGCTGCGCGGCAAGGAGTCAACGTCGCCCATTTCGTTCATCGGGGAGTACGGCAAACAATGCTTCCGGCAGTACGCCCATTACCGCACCGACACTGCCGAAATCGCCAATGAAATCCTTGCAAAGGGTAAGACCGCCCTCGATGTGGCTAAATATGTCCGGCAGTGCAGTGTATGGGTGCTGGGCATCTTGCAGGAAAACGGCGGCAAGTACGGCTTTATCCACCACCATATCCGCGACTATTTTGCGGCGGCACATGATATCAACCTCCTCCGTCTGGCGGTCATGCTGCAAAAGGAAGCGCCGTCTGTTGCGTTTCCTGCAATCGCTCCAATGACCGCCACTCCCAACCGCCGCGAGAAATCGGTCTTCATCGGCGAAATCCTCGGAGAGCACCACAACAAGCCGACTCTCAAAGGCAATACATGGCAGTACAACGTCCCGACCGCGCCGGAGGACAGAAACCTGCTCAAACGCGCACTGGAACTTTTCCGTGGCAGATTCGGGGAAGAAGTCGGCTATGGTGTTTTCAACCTGATCGAAATATGGAAAATCGTACGGGAAGATTTGTCGGGGAGCGATTTTTCCGGGCTGGATTTGTCGCTCGTGAATTTTAATGGAATTCGCCTCGGACACACCGCGTCAGACGGTGCGGATTTCCGCGGGGCAAAGGCAGGCATGAAAAACCTGCTCTGTCAGGGGCATAGCGGTTGGGTTTACTCCGTCGCCTTTGCGCCGGACGGCAAGACCTTCCTCTCCGGGTCGGGGGACATCCTCTTCGGGTCGGGGGACACCACCGTCCGGGTGTGGGACAGCGCCACCGGGCAGTGCCTCCGCGTCTGCGAGGGGCATAGCGATGATGTCAACTCCGTCGCCTTTGCGCCGGACGGCAAGACCTTCCTCTCCGGGTCGGATGACGGCACGATTCGCGTCTGGTCAGCCGAAACGGGCGAGTGCCTTGATGTGATTCAGAATTACCCCGGGCTGATCGTGTTCGGCTGCGATATGCGCGACCTGCACGAGGGCAGCGAGATTGACAAGGACGTGCTGCGGCAGTACGGCGCGATTGTGGACTGATTTTTCACCTCACCAATAATATTCTGATGAACATTAAAACCACCTCCGTAGGAACGTAACTCAGGCGTTCCCGCGAAGGTGGTATGTTTCTTCCGGTAGAGGAAAAAGAATAATATCCTGAAAACGGCTTAAATCGGGCGATTTGAGCCGTCTTTGGGGCTTGATTGACGGGAATTCTACTTTTCGTTTGCTGCCTTTATTGTGTCTTGAAGCGAATACCGACATACCCCATAGCACTGCCTTTGCTTCACGATAATGCTGTCGGGAACTCTGTTCCACCACTTGCGGCTGAAATTGGTGTTGCCGAAATAGGCGTCGAAATTGGTGACGGGCAGGACAACCCAATCGTTGTCTTCCTGTTTGTTGGCTTGATAGAATCTGACGAGCAGTTCCACCACCTCCGTGGGAACGTCCTCCGGCGTCTCTGCGGAGATGATTTGTTTTACGGCAGAAGAAAGAAAAATGTCCCTGTCGCGCAGCCGTCCCTGTTCCCTTGCGTCGGCAAGAATGTCGTCAAAGCGAAGCACCCACGCACCCCTTGTGGTGGGGGAGAAAATCGGCGTCTGGAATTGCAGCACCTTGTTCCTCCAAGCGTCATAGAAGCCCCGCGACAGCTTTTTGCAATGCTCCTGCGCCGGTTTGCTTATCACATCAGGATTACCCTTTACAAAATCGCAAATGCCGTGAATATGGCGGCAGAACCAGCCCGCGCCCTGTTCGTCCACCAGTTCGGGGAATTCCCCGTGTAAATCAGAAAATTGAGTCTGATAATGCCAGTCCTCCTTCGGGCTGGCTTTTTTGCTCTCCGGCACGCTGCACCATGCCCGAAGCGCACGGGCAGCGCGTTCTATATCAGGCTTCTCACCACACCACATATAGCCTCTTGCCACGATGGTCAGCACCCTCGACAGTCCCTCAAAATCGAGCAGCATATCAAATGTGAACCGCCCCATGTATGACGTGTCCCGTTTGTTCTGTGCGGAATACACCGGCTGTTCGTTGTAAGTGAGAAATTCCTCGCGTTCATTGATCATGGCGCTTCACCCCCAATACGTTTCTTTCCACCTTGTCCGGCAGCAAATCCCACAGAAGATTCCGCTTGCCGATTGCCACCACATACTGCACCGCAAGCCTCGGTCTGACGATTTTGTCAAGACGGCTGCGACAGACCTTTGCCACTGCTTCTCGATAGCTCTGTGAAAACGGTTTGTGCAGATACGCCTTCATCATCTCGGTAAATGCCTCCGAATCCGCCTTGCGGAACAGCTTTTTGCGTTCCTCCGCGTTGTTCTCATCGTCAATGTCGCAGATCAGATCACCTAATATCCGATAACCTCCGAAGCGGAAGTCCGAGAGTAATTCATAATATTGGTCGTATTCGGGCAGGAAATCGGCAAGGAAGTCCAGCCGTTCCTCCTTGTCCATCATGTGCCACTGCCGTTCTGTTATTTCACGGCGGGTATCGGACACGCGCTTGGGATGCAGTTCCGAAAATACGGCATATAGGGTATCGGAAACAAAAATCTCATCCTGTCCGCGGGAATATAATATCCGCTCGATGTCGTTCTGTTTTGCCTTGTGTCTGATCGGTGCGCGACAGGCGCGGATTCTGGAAAGACACGCCTCGTAATCCTTCAAGAACGCGGTGATGACGGAACGGATGACAAAATGGAATAAGTTCAAAAAATTCCAGATATTCCATTTAGTCATTAAGAATATCTGGGATAAATGATTTGATGATATTTTATTTTAAATTTAGCCAGAAAGCGGGGCGAACAGCAAAATGACCGTCTGTTACTTTAAATCCACTCGGATTGACAAAACCTGCGCCGTCAACAACCGCAACAAAATTAGTTTTTTCCCCAGGTGAACGAAGCCACCACCAATTATCAGTAATACTAACTCCATCGTCAAGCGGACCATTGTCCCTATGTTTTTTAGAGTAATCAGTCGGATTTCCTGTTCTATCAGGGGAAGAATAGTCTACTACATCAGACAAAAAGTATTTTTCTACTTCTGCAATGCTTAGCGCAAAAATTTTGTCCTGCGTGGTATTTCCTCCGCTTGAGTTATAATAAGGATTGTCTGGATTCTGATTGCTAACAGTAACTATTTTTGCCCTTTCGCTCGTATTAAATGCTTCACTTATAAAGGTATTGTTCATCCACTTTCGTAGTGTGCAGTTTTCCCATGTAGTAGATGTATTTTCTTCATTATACT
>CAMJHU010000147.1 GCA_946405565.1 uncultured Clostridia bacterium | reverse complement strand
ATCTACATCATCGACCTGCAGAAGACCGTGCGCAAGCTCGACGAAGCCTACGCGTTTGTCAAGACCGTTGCGGAAAACGGCGAGTCCGTCCTCTTCGTCGGCACCAAGAAGCAGGCGCAGGAATCCATCAAGGAAGAAGCGCTCCGTTCGGATTCTTATTTTGTCAATGAGAGATGGCTCGGCGGTATGCTGACCAATTTCACGACCATCCGCCGCAGAATCGGACGTCTCAATCAGCTCAATACCATGGCCACCGACGGCACCTTTGACCGCCTCCCCAAGAAGGAAGTTATCAAATTCAACCTCGAAATCGAGAAGCTTGAAAAGTTCCTCGGCGGCATCAAGAACATGAACAAGCTCCCCGGCGCACTCTTCGTCGTGGATCCCCGCAAGGAGAAGATCGCGGTTTCCGAGGCGAAGAAGCTCGGCATTCCGGTGGTTGCCATTGTTGATACCAACTGCGATCCCGACGATATCGACTATGTGATTCCGGGCAACGACGACGCCATCCGCGCCGTCAAGCTCATCTCCTCCGTCATCGCCAACGCGATTATCGAAGGCAGACAGGGTGCTCAGGGCGAAGCCGAGGCGGAAGCTGTCGAGGCAGAGGAAGCAGCCGAGTAATTATCAATTACCCTTATTTTGACTGTTTGTTTTGAATTCCATAAAAATTCGTTAGTAGGAGGAATTTATCATGGCTTTTACAGCAACTGATGTAAAGAATCTGAGAGAAATGACCGGCTGCGGCATGATGGACTGCAAGAAGGCACTCACCGAAGCCGACGGCGATATGGATAAGGCGGTTGACATTCTCCGCGAGAAGGGTCTTGCCGCGTCCCAGAAGAAGGCTGGCAGAATCGCTGCCGAAGGCACCGTTTACGCGCTGGTCGAGGACAATACCGGTGTGGTCATCGAGGTCAACGCAGAGACCGATTTCGTTGCCAAGAATGCTGAATTCATGGCGTTTGTGGATACCTGTGCCAAGACTGTCATTGCCGAGAATCCCGCTGATGTGGAGGCACTGCTTGCCTGCACCGCTGTGGGCAGCGATATGACCGTTGACGCGATGCTCAAGGAAAAGATTCTGGTCATCGGCGAGAACATCAAGATTCGCCGCTTTGTCAAGTATGAAGGTCCCGTGGTAACGTATGTCCACGGCGGCGGCAGAATCGGCGTTATGGTCAAGTTTGAGACCAGCGACGATGTCGCGGCAAAGCCCGAATTCACCGAGTTCGGCAAGGACATTGCCATGCAGATCGCGGCTGTCAATCCCAAGTACATCGCTCCCGAGGATATGCCCGCCGAAGAACTCGAGAAGGAAAAGGCAATCCTGATGGAGCAGATTCACAACGATCCCAAGAACGCCAAGAAGCCCGCAAAGATTATCGAGGAGAAGATTCTCCCCGGTCGCGTCAACAAGCTCTTCGAGGAAATCTGCCTCCTGAAGCAGGCGTTTGTCAAGGACGGCGATATCAACGTGGAGACCTATGTTGCCAACACCGGCAAGGCGCTCGGCGGCGATATCAAGGTAGTGGCGTTTGCACGCTTTGAGAAGGGCGAAGGTCTTGCGAAGAAGGAAGAGAATTTTGCCGACGAAGTCGCCAGCATGATTAAGTAATTTTTCTCATTCCTTGTTCCCGTTTTGTAAGCTATCAGCCTCCCATAATTGGCAGTTACTGTCGATTGTGGGAGGTTTTTTTTGCACTGTTTTCACAAGCAAAGCACATTGCCGGTTGCAATTTGGAGCGGGATGTGATACAATAATCGCAGAGGGAGATGAGACCCATGGGACAGGAAACCACCAAACGAAAGTCTAAGGACAGCGTGTTTGTCAAGCTGTTTGAGGATAAGAGATATGTGCGCCGTCTGTATACAGAACTGCACCCGGAGGATGCGGATATCAGCTTGGATGATATTCACGTTGACACGCTGCATTCCTTCATGCTCAACACATTGTATAACGATCTGGGGTTTGTGGTGAAAGACAGGCTGGTGGTACTGGTGGAAGCACAGAGCCAGTGGTGTCCCAATATACCGCTTCGAATGCTGTTTTATCTGTCGGAAACCTACCGCCGTTATCTTTCGGAGACAAAGCAGAATGAACACAGTTCGCGACCCGTACAGCTGCCTCAGCCGGAATTGTATGTCGTGTACAGCGGAAACCGGGAGGTGCCGGCGGAAATATCGTTTGCCAAAGCGTTTTTCGGTGGGAATGCACCGTTAGACGTGCAGGTGAAGGTGCTCAACCGTGTGGACGAGACAATCTGCGGCGAGTATATCGGATATTGTCATGTTTATGATGAACAGCGCAGCATCTATCACGACAGCCACGAATGTGCCCGTCGAACCGTCGATATCTGTATGCAGAGAGGTTATCTGAGCGAATTTCTAACGGATCATCAAGTGGAGGTGATCACAATGATGGAAGAATTATTCGATGAAGAATGGCAGCGGCAGCAATATGATCTGTCGGAAAAAGAATACAATCTCAAACTGGGCAGAGCGGAAGGCTTGGCCCAGGGTATAAAAAAAGGCATGGCACAGGGCATGGCACAGGGCAGAACCGAAGGGCAGATGGAAAAGCAAGCGGAGATTGCTTCCAACATGCTCCGGCTCGGATTGTTCTCTAAGGAAAATATTGCTTTGGCAACAGGGTTCCCCATCGAAAAAATCAACGAGCTGGCTGCTTCTCTTACATCAGCAAATGCAAATGCGTAAAAACATCATCGGCTGCGGTTACGATTTCCTTGGAAATCATGACCGCAGTTTTTTCTGTATGGGTTCAAATATGTAAATTATGAATTATTTGTAAATATCACCTCGACTATGTTGACAGACGACATATTCTATGATATATTTATGTCGAAATACGATATAGCGATAATCAACATAGCGAGCGATGGCATATCGCTCTACGACAGAAAGGAGAGAAAAAGATGGGAAAACAAACCGAACCGCTGACCGAAAGCTATTTTTACATTCTGCTGTGCCTTTACAGCGGCGACAATCACGGCTACGGCATTATGCAGATGACCGAACAACTTTCCGGCGGAAGGGTCAGGATCGGTTCCGGCACGATGTACGGTGCCACCGGCAATATGCTCAAAAAGGGCTGGATTATTGAATGCCCCGAAATCGGCGGCGAGCGGCGGCGGATGTACCGTCTGACGGATGAGGGAAGAGACGTGTTCCTCGCCGAGTTTTGCCGTATTTCGGAGCTTTCGGAGAGTGCAAAAAAAATCATTGAAAATAAGGGGAGGCAGTGATTATGAAAAACACCAAGAAAACCAAGAGAACCTTCAAAATCTTTGCGGCGTGGGATTATGAATTTGAAGAGCAGGAATACAACCGTATGTCGGAGCAGGGCTGGCAGCTCGTGAACGGTGGCTGCTTCAGTCAGAAATATGTATTTGATGACAGCGTGATCTATCGCTATCAACTGGATTATAACAACCATATCACGGATATGGCACGCTACGACGAAACCTTCCGCGACGCGGGCTGGGAACGGGTGAATTCCACCGCCAACGGCTGGCATGTGTTCCGCAAGGCTTATGATCGCAACCTTCCCGACGAGGAATACAAAATCTACACCGACGAGCAGTCCCGCGTGGATATGCTCAGGCGCTGGAAAAAAGTCTGTTATATCTGTTTCGGCGTGATGCTTCTCAATTTCGGCAATTCGACGCGCATTCTGTCAACCAGTGATGCCAGCTATATCGGCGTTGGGATGCTGATCACCTGCGGGTTGACGTTTGGTATGCTCACAGCCGGCATTATCAATATCAACCGTATGATCAACGGGCAGAAGAACACCCGTCCATATCCGATGAAGCTGTTTCTGGGACTGCTGTTTCCGATGCTTGCGGTACTCCTTATCTCAGCCGTATTCGTGCTGATAAAGGAAGGTTCTTATGGAGCACTGGGTATGATGGTCGGCATCCTTGTGGTGCTGTTTATTGTCATGATCGCGGTGTTTCACAGCCGCAAAACGAAAGCGCAATAAGCACATGGCGAAAACATAAAAACAATGGGAGGAAACACACATGGAAAAGAAAATCATTGACGGTAAGGCTCACGCCTATATGGTATTTGGCTTTGCGGCACTCATGGCGGAAAAGTACCTCGAACGCCGGGGCGCGTTTGAGGACAACGCATTCATATGCGGTATGCTGCTCGGCGCCGCGATTCTGCTGCTGCTCCACGCCGTTTTCTTTCTCGCCAGCAGCTTTGCCCGATATGTTAAGAAGGACCAATCCCAGAAAGACGGCGCATCCTCGGCGCAAAACGACAAGTAGCAAGATGCAGTCACAGGACACGCTGAACCATTCATACAATCAGACGAATACAGATAAAAAGACCGCATTTTCACGCAAACCGTCGTGTAAAAGTGCGGTCTATTCTGTTATGACTGTGAGACACTGATATGCTCGCCGTCCGTCATGATGACAATATCTCCGTCCCGCGTGGAATAGGACTGCACCTGATAATCTTCCAGCAGGGCTTGGGTCTTGCTGGCGATCGGCTGATCGTCCGAATCGGTCAGAATGGCATAGGTAGGCTGTACCGCTTCGAGAAGATCGTCCAGATTTTTTTCATAACCGCCGTGATGCGGCATTTTGATGACGTCGCTTTGCAGACCGTCGATGTCCAGCAGCTCGTCAATTCTCGCCTTCTGCGCGTCGCCCGTGAAGAGGACGGACGTTTCTCCATAGCACATACGCGCTGCCATGGAAGAATTGTTGCTTTCCTCTTTCTTATAGCTGTCTTTCAGCGGCGGGAACAGCTGCCATTTGACACCGTCCAGCGTAAAAGTCATTTCATGATTCACCGGAATGGGGTCCAGTTGTTTCTTTTTGAGCGCCTTGAGATACTCGTCGATATCATCAGATTCCTTGGCGATGTAGTAAGTGGCATACACCTTGCCGATGTCATAGCGTTTGATAAGTTTGTCGGCACCGCCCACATGGTCACGGTCAAAATGCGTGAGCATCAGCACGTCGATTCTGGAAATATCGTTTTTTTCCAAAAAGCGCTCAATGTCACCGACCGATTCCTCCGTACCCGTGTCAATCATGACGACGGTGCCTGCCGATTGAATCACCAGACAGTCCGCTTTGCCCACGTTAAGAGCGGTAAGCGTGACGCGGGTTTTCTGTGATGCCGCAGGATTGGCAGGGTCGGATTCCTGATTGGCGCAGCCCGTAAACAGTCCCATGACCAGTGCCAGCAGCGCCGAAACAATGGATTTCAGTTTCATTTTGGTTTTTGTCTCCTTTCTGTATGCACCGTCAAACAGAAATACAAGGCAGCCCTGTCTCCGTTCCTGTGAACGAAAGGCAGGACTGCGTTTTTATCGTATGTGTGACGGTTCTTGCTGGTGTCAGAACGCAATTTTCTCCGAGAGGAAGGCTTTGAGCTCGCTGATCGGAATACGCACCTGTTCCATCGTGTCGCGGTCGCGGACGGTCACACAGTGGTCAGCAGGCGTCTTGTCGTCGCCAACGGTCTGGAAGTCCACGGTGATGCAGTAGGGGGTGCCGATTTCGTCCTCGCGGCGGTAGCGCTTGCCGATGGAGCCGGTGTCGTCAAAGTCCACCATGAAGTCCTTGGACAGTGTGGCGTAAATCTCTTCGGCAGCAGGGGAGAGCTTCTTGGAAAGCGGCAGAACAGCGGCTTTGAAAGGCGCGAGTGCCGGATGCAGGTGCAGCACGGTACGCACGTCGTTCTTGGCTTCGTCCACGACTTCCTCATCATACGCCTCGGTCATGATGGCGAGGAACAAACGCTCCACACCGAGCGACGGTTCAATGACATAGGGAATGTATTTCTCATTGGTTACGGGGTCGAAGTATTCCAGGCTCTTGCCGCTGGTGTTGATGTGCTGGGTGAGGTC
>CAMJHU010000146.1 GCA_946405565.1 uncultured Clostridia bacterium | reverse complement strand
CACCAAAGCCATTGTGGAGGGCATGAGCAAGTAGGTTTTGCACACAGCTATAAACAGGTCATAAAAAGCGGCGGTTTATTCTCCCGGGAGAGTAAACCGCCGCTTTAGTCTTTAAATAATTATATGAGGTTCGTTTATGCCAGTCGGTACAACCGACGGGCGTTGGCTTCAGTGATTGACAGCAGCTCGTCGGTATCCATGCCCCGAGCCGCCGCGATACATTCCGCCACCGCCCGGATCATGGAAGAATCGGAGCGTTCCCGGCGGTTGGGAGCCGTGCGGCAGGGCGTCGGAATCAGGAAGGGCGCGTCGGTTTCCAGCACGAGATGATAGAGCGGTACGGCTTTGGCTACCTCTAACGGATGCACCGCCCCGGAAAAAGTCACGGAACCGCCCATTCCGATATACAGTCCCCGACGCACCGCCTCCCGCATCAGCTCCACACTTCCGCTGAAACAGTGGAGAACCCCCTGCGGACGGTACGCGCGCAGAATGCGGTAGGTGTCGCCGTGCGCCTCGCGGTCGTGGATAATCACCGGCAGTCCTGCCTCCTGTGCCAATTCGAGCTGCCGCACAAAGGCTTGTTCCTGAAGCGCCCTGTCTTCGCCGCCTCTGTGATAATCCAGTCCCATCTCCCCCACTGCCACTACCTTGGGCTGAGAAAGCATCCGGCGCAGCAGGTCATAGTGGCTGTCCCGCCATTGCGGCGCATATTTGGGATGCACGCCCACTGCCGCGTAGACAAAATCATACGCCTGTGCCAATGCAAGACTTTTCTGCGACGTTTCCAGACTTTCCGAGACACAGACAATGGCGGAGACTCCGTCCTTCTCATGCAGCCGCCGGAGAAGCTCGTCCCGGTCGTCCCGGAATTCGCGGTAATAATAATGCGCATGTGTGTCGAAAATCATGTCTATTCCTCCTTTTTTTGTATACGTTAAACGATAATGGATAGATTCAATTTACCATCTAACCTGTTAAAAGTCAAGCGGTAAAGTGCGATTGGCAGACAAATCTATTTTCCGCTAAAAATCCTGAGGAAAGATTGGTCATTTTGCGATTGTTTTTTTTGACAAAATATGATAGAATCTTACCGTATCTGTGGTTTGTCCATATGTCTGAATCCTACCGGCATAGATGATTGTATTGACAACTTCAGGCGTAATGGTTATACTATTTCACGGAACGGTTTCTGCCTCTTAACAGCAGCCGTTCTACTTGGCAATTCCCCTATGCGCTATTATTTTGTGTGTGAAAAGGAGAATCGGTTTGGATAACAAGTCAAACAAAAACAACCCCAGCGTTGACGATTTTACCATCAATTCAGTCTATCTCAATACCTTTCGGAAACGCAAGAAAAAGAACAGTCCCAAAAGTTCTGCCTCAGCCGCAACAGGAACGTTGCCCACGGAGGAACCTTCCAACAGAGATTCCGCTTCGCAGCTCAGTAAATCGTCCTATGATACCGCGGTAAGCGCAGCGCAGTCCATAGAGTCCATTGCACGTTCCTCCGATGCGGAAAAAATAACCGACTTCGACGCGGCTGCTCTCACCGCCCGTCAGTCCCGCAGCGCCGCCTACAAGGTCATTGCCGCGACAACGATGGTAACCTGTTCCCAACTGATTCCCTTGATTTACAAAACCGTCGCCGAATACGCCGGCACCGGAAAAACGGCAGAGAAATCCCTCGGTGAATCCGAACCCGTACAGAATGCCGGCAAGGAAAAGGATGAAAACGTTACCACCATCGAGATTGATGTTTTCAAATTCTTCCGGTCCCTTCAGCAGCGCTGGAAATCGCTGCTGCTGATTACCATTCTCGGCGGCATCATCGGCTTCTCCCTTTCTACTTTTCTTATTCCCCCCAAATATCAGTCCTCCGCCATGCTCTATGTCACTACAAGAGACACCACGGCGGATAATACCACCGTCAACCTGCAGGAAATCAACGCTTCTCAGAAGATGGTGGATACCTACATCGTTATGCTGCAAACCAATTCCATCACCAATGAGGTCATCAAGAAGCTCGGCAGCAGCAGAATCACGGAAGCGGATCTCAAAAGCGCACTCTCCTTCTCGGCGGTCAACAATACGGAAGTGCTGATGATCACCGTCGAAACAGAGGATCCGAAGCTGTCGTTTGATATCTGCACCACTTATGCTGACATCGCTTCCCGTGCGCTGGAGGACATCGTCGGCTCCGGTACGGTAAAACCAATCGGTGAACCGACTCTCGCCCAATTCCCCAGTTCTCCCAGCGTGCCTAAATATACGGTTCTTTTTGCGTTTTGTGCGCTTTTCGGATTGACGGTCTTTTATCTCATCCGCACCGCTACCAAGACGACCATCAGTGACGAAAAAACGCTTACAGAAAAATATGCCATTCCTGTGCTGGGCAGCGTGCCGGACTTCTTCAAGTTTTCCAAAGCCCTGGGCATCTCCAAAAAGGACGTCAATCTCAACGCCAAACTCAAAAAGAAAAACGAGGACAACGAGAAGATTATTACCACCGCTACCCTGCTGGATCAGAATACCCCCTTCCCCATCACTTCAGCCTATAACCTGATCCGCACCAACATTCTTTTCTCCCTCTCTACCATGAAGAACGGCGTGATTGTCATCACCAGTCCCACTGCCAATGATCTCAAAACCACCAGCGCCATCAATATGGCGATCTGCATGGCACAAATCGGCGCTAAGGTGCTTCTGGTTGACTCGGATCTGCGCAATCCCTCCATTTACAAGTACTTCAAGGTGGGCAACAAACACGGTCTCTCGCGTGTACTGATGGGCTTTGACACCTTTGAGGACGCCGTCATCCGTGACGTGCGTCCGGGTGTGGACTTTCTCTCCGCCGGTCCCTCTACGCCCAGCCCTGCGGAACTGCTTGGCTCTACCTATATGATTGATTTCATTAAGGCACAGGCGGACGAATATGACTTTGTGTTTATCGACACATCTCCCATCAATCTGGTTTCCGACGCGCTCACCATCTCTTCCAAGGCTTCGGGTCTGATTCTGACAGCACGTGAAAATAAGACCAAGTATCCTGAACTGGATCGCGCCATCAAATCCATCCATATGGCAAAAGCCAATCTCATGGGCTTTATTCTCACTGATTCCGGCTCTGCTGACGGCGGCTACGGCTATGGCTATGGCTATGGCTACGGCTACGGCTACGGAAACGAAAATGCCAAGGGTCACAGGAAGAACCGCAAAAAGCAACAGAACACACAGAATTAACCTCGCTTTTTCCCGAAACAGCGGAAATGGTTCAGCACTCCATAAGCACCGGTTAAACGGTGCGCGTACATCACGCAATCTCCGCAACGGGAGGACAACCACCTAAAAAGCCCTTCAACCACACGCAGGCATTTACTCCTTTGCCGTTCAACTTGCGTGTGGTTGATTTGTCTTTATTTCTTCACACCACTCTTTTTTAATCCAATCAACCACGAAAGGCGGCTCATTATGTCCTTTTTTGATACCGATTTTCATTGTCACATTTTGCCGGGAATAGACGACGGGGCTGCCGATCTTGACGTCAGCCTGGGTCTGCTTCAAATGCAGGCGGCGCAGGGCGTCCGCACCGTTATCGCCACGCCGCACTACCGTCATCATCAGCAGTCTGTCAGACGGTTTCTCGAAAACCGTCAGGCTGCCTATGAAGAAGTTGCGGCGCACGCCTTCGACGGTATGCCCCATATCCTGCTCGCTGCCGAAGTTGCGCT
Organism: uncultured Clostridia bacterium; assembly: GCA_946405565.1. Classification (GTDB taxonomy): domain Bacteria; phylum Bacillota; class Clostridia; order Oscillospirales; family Acutalibacteraceae; genus RUG762. The sequence continues at coordinate 2,170 of CAMJHU010000146.1, read as the reverse complement.
GGAGCGCAATCTCTCCGAAGTGAAGGACATCGCCGCGTTGGGCTGCGCCGAAATGAATACCCTGCTCATCGAACTGCCGTTGTTTGAATCCTATCACAAATGGATGGCGGAGGAAATTGAGGAAATTTCCTACCGCACCCGCAAACAGATTATGATCGCTCATCTGGATCGTTATGTGGATATGTACAGTTCCAAGGACTACGCGGATATTCTCAATATCCCTGACGCGATTTTTCAGTTTAATCTCAGTACCTTCTCTGACCGCAAAGCCAAAAAACTGCTCAACCAGCTTGTCAAGGACGAATATCCCATCGTCTTCGGCACCGACTGCCACAACCTGACCGGGCGCAAGTCCAATTTCGACGTACTGGGCAAGCAGATGAAAAAATACGAGCCAAGCGTGACAGTGGAACGTCTCTTTGCAAACGTGGATGTGTAATCTTCCAAACCAAATCAAAAACCCTGCACAGTGCCGCATTGTGATAAAATGCCGCGCCGCGCAGGGTCAATTTTTTATATGACGTTTTTTATACAAAAACCTTATTCATCCGTTTCCGGAATTCCTTCGGGATAATGGGTGAAATCATGCGCCTTGCGTCCGTCCTCACCCGTAAGGAAAACGCTGCCGTCCCGCATACTGATCATCGGGCTCCATTCAAAGACGTCGCCGTTGCTGTCGGTGATAATAATCCGGATTTCCGGGAAAATATCGCTCACATTGCATTTAAGCAGGAAAGGCGCGCCGTCATCCTGCTGATAGATGGTGCCTACCGTGTTGAAGGATACCACATCGTCATCTCCCGCCAGCTCCAGCGTGACAACCTCTACTTTGGAATGCTCATCGGCGGGGATAATCATATAGAAATCGCAGCCGCCCGCTGTTCCCGCCCAGTGATCGTCCGGCACGGAAGTGAGGAACGGAAATTCTTCCTTATAAACGCTTTTTTCAATGATGTTCTTGAAATAGTCGCGGTCGGTCGTTATATCGTGGTTGTATGCGTCGTAAATGTCGTCATAGAGAAAATACACCACGCCGCAGGGACTTCCCTCTTCTTTCAGGACGGAACGCTGTGTCACTTCGGGATTCCATGCCGTGTCGGCGGCTTGATCAGAACCGCTGACCTTGCCTCCCTCGCCGGACGCACAGCCGGTCAGCAGCATCGCCACAGACAGCACCAGCGCTGCCAATATTGAAAATTTGTGCTTCATATGTTTCAAACTCCTTCATTTAATGAATGTATTTGCCCTGTCCTCAGCCAGCCATGCTCTGAAGTCCCATAATCAACACCATAATAAAGAAAATGGGAGAGAAAATCGAGATAATCAGCGAAAGCCAGCCCAGGAAGGATTTGCCGCGGGAAAACCGCAGCGAGGATATCGCGAGGAAAATCGGCAGAATCAGCATGGCAAACGCAATCCGATCCAGCGCCAGCGCCAGCACCCAGAAAAGGGCAGTCAGCGCCAGCGAACCCAGCGCGGTGCCACGTCCCCGCCTGCGGCAGACCTTATCGGTCTCGTCCTGAAGGGCAGCTATCTGGGCGTAATCGTAGTTGGTCGCCGTCGGGGTCCCACCGGTGGATGCAGTGGCGGCAGCGCCGGTTGTGGGGGTGGTTGCCGTGGTATTCGGAAGCGTCGTGGGTGTCGGGACGTTCTGCGTCGCATAGGTCACAGGCGCAGGGTTGGCGGCAGTATTCGCGTTGATTGTCACCACTGTGGGATTGACTGTTGGCGTGCTTTTCTTATGCAGATGCCTGATACCCAGCACCAGCAGCAGAATACCAAACAGCAGCGGCAGCAGCAAAACGATAAACGCCACAATATCAACCGCTTCCAGCGCACGGCTTTGCATTGTCTCGATCAGTACTGCCACGTCACCGATGCCCAGAATCAGACCGCCAAACGAAAGAAGCGCACCTAAAATCAGCGTGATCAAACCTCCCACACTGAGCTTGCGTTTGGGGAAAACCAGTCCGTCGCTGCTGTACTGCTGTACCGGCTGATAGGAATAGGGTTGTGCGGCGGACACATTCTGCGCGGGCTGGGCAGTCGGCGCCGTCTGAGCGGGCTGGGCAGCGGGAGCGGTCGCAGCAGCCTGTCCCGTTTCATATGCCTGTGCCGCTGACGTGACCGCGTCCACCTGCGGCATGGCGGGAATATCCGACACACTCGG
>CAMJHU010000145.1 GCA_946405565.1 uncultured Clostridia bacterium | reverse complement strand
CATCGGTCTGGAGAGCGTGATTTCCGCCAAGGAACTCGCGACCGACCGCATTCTGCGTTATGTCCGTGCGCTGCACAATTCCGAGGGAACCGCCGTGCGCACGCTGTACCGCATTGTGGACGGCAAAGCGGAGGCGCTGGAATTCAGCGTGCCCAACGAATTTCCGCATACCGGCGTGACCTTCCGCGAGATGAAGCTCAAGGACAATGTGATCATCGCCTGTATTATCCGGAAGAACAAGGTCATCTTCCCCGGCGGCGACGATTGCATGGAAGCGGGCGACACGGTGATTGTGGTTTCCTCCATCCAACGTCTGCGCACGCTTCAGGATATCATTGAGTGAGGCGGTGAAGCGGAATGAATTATCAGATGCTCCGATATATCATGGGGCAGATTTTCAAGCTGACGGCGGCGCTGATGGGAGTGCCGCTCATGACGGCGCTCTACTATCGGGACGACGGCGCGGTGCCGATACTGGTGGTACTGCTGCCGCTGCTGTTTGCGGGTTATGTCATGACGTCCCGCAAGCCGGTCAGACAGACTATCTACGCGCGGGAAGGTTTTGTGATTGTCGCCTTCGCGTGGATACTGATGTCGGTGTTCGGCGCGCTGCCTTTTGTGATCAGCGGCGATATCCCCAACTTTATCGACGCGCTGTTTGAAACGGTATCGGGCTTTACCACCACGGGTTCCACGCTGCTGCCGGATGTGGAAAGTATGCCCATGAGCCTGATCATGTGGCGCAGCTTTACCCACTGGATCGGCGGTATGGGGGTGCTGGTGTTTGCGCTGGCGCTGCTGCCGAGCGGGAGCGCGCAGTCGATGTATATCATGCGCGCCGAAGTGCCGGGACCGTCGGTGGGCAAACTGGTGGCAAAGACCCAGCTCACCGCCCGGATTCTTTATGGCATCTATATTTTTTTCACCGTGCTGGAAGCGGTACTGCTGCGGCTGACCGGTATGCGCTGGTTCGACTGCGTTGCCAACGCCTTTGCCACGGCGGGAACCGGCGGCTTCTCGGTGCTCAACAGCGGCATCGGCGGTTATGGCAATGTCTGGGTGGAAATCGTGATCACGGTTTTCATGCTGATTTTCAGCATCAATTTCAACCTGTTCTATATGCTGCTCATCAGGCAGTTTTCCGAAGTGCTGCGCAACGTGGAGATCAAGGTGTTTTTCGGCATCTATCTCACCACCACGCTGCTCATCACGCGGAATATCATGCCGCTTTACGGCGGCTCCTTCTGGCGGGCGCTGCGTTACGCGGGCTTTACCACCGCTTCGCTGTGCAGCTCCACCGGATTCGGCACGGCGGACTTTACGCTGTGGCCGGCGTTCTCGCAGACCATCCTGATTCTGCTGATGTTCTGCGGCGCGTGCGCTGGCTCGACAGGCGGCGGTCTGAAGGTGGCGCGCGTGATGATTCTGGTCAAATCCGGCGTGAGCGAGATTCGGCGGCAGCTCAATCCCCGGCTGATTTCCACCGTCAAGCTGGAGGGACAGGTGGTGGAGAACGAGCAGATTCGCACACAGGGTGCGTTCTTCATTCTGTATATGATCATTCTGCTGGTGTCCACGCTGCTGCTTTCCATGGATCGCTACGGCTTTGACGTATCGTTTTCGGCGGCGCTGACCGCGCTCAACAATATGGGACCGGGTCTGGGCGCGATCGGACCCTATGGCAATTTTGCCGATTTCACACCGTTCTCCAAGCTGGTGATTATTTTTGATATGCTGGTGGGACGTCTGGAAATTTTCCCCATCCTGATTGCGTTCATGCCGAGGACATGGAAAAAGGCATAAGGTTAGTGATGAGTGGTCAGTGGTCAGTGGTCAGTGGTCAGTGGTGAGTGACCGATCGACGGGATGACGAAATTTCGCCGGAATAAATGTGCAAAACTGACAATGATGTAATTTTGATGGATTTTTTAACAATTTTTAATCTCCTTTTGGCGAATCTTTGTACACGGAGAATTTCGGCGATATTCCTAAAATTACACGATCACAATTATAATTAATTTACAATAAAAAGCCAAAAAATTGGCATTATTTACAAAAAGCAACCGGCTCTTTTTGGACAGGTTGCTTTTGCTGTTCTTGGTTCATTCAAACCTTTTTCATAGATGGTTCGTTTTTCGTTATACACAATTTATATAAATTAATAGTTGACGGAGAATTTTTTAGTGCTATAATATTAACGATAGCTGAATTGCGCCCGGATGGCAGAGGTGTGCCCGATCGACAGACCGACGCGTTCGGCGTTTTCCCCGGATGTACTCGATGTACGCAAATTTTACCAAAGATAGGAGACCTGTCTATGTTAAAACGAAGTGAATACATGGTTATGTCGATGTCATTTTTGTTTATGCTCGCCATATTCCTTGTCATCTCGATCAACTACATCACCGATTCCTCCGCGAGCAACAACGATTTTACCGACAAATTCGACGCGACTGCCCATGTCGCCGACATGACCAAGCTCGAGACGGAGTACATCGTGATCACCGGCGACGATCAGACCATTTATCCCAACGTGGTCAACGCGCTGAACTATGCCAAAAAGGGCAATCAGGTGTTTTACAATGTGGAGGAAGTGCCGACCACGCTGCTCAAGGAAGCAAAGGCGGCGATTGTCACCACCTCCAATCTTTCGAGCATCAGCGATATGGATTCGCTCATGCGTTATGTCAACCGCGGTCTCAATGTCTTTTTCGCGGCGCTGCCGCAGGAAGGCTCCGTGCAGTATGACACCTACCGCGAGGCGCTGGGCATCGTATCCCGCACAGGCGACGCGCAGCTGGAAGGCTTCCAGGCGTTTGAGGGCATGTACGCGCAGGGCAAGGTCGTGTGCAACGATTATCCGCTGGAAGTGGAAAATATCCGTGTGGACGCCACCTGCCGCAAATACATTTTCCAGTATTCGTCCGACCCGGGCGCCGATCAGGCGGAGATGGTGCCGCTGCTGTGGCGTACCGTTTACGGTGACGGTCAGATTTACATTCTGAATGCCGACTTCATGGAACAGGCTTACAGCACGGGTCTTTGCATCGGCGTACTGAGCTGTATGGAGCCGGAGTATGCCTATCCCATCGTGGACGCGAAGGTCAACTATATCGACAGCTTCCCCTTCCTCAGCTATGAGAACGGCGACAGCATGATGAAGTTCTACAGCAGAGATTCCCAGTCGTTTATCCGCGATCAGGTGTGGCCCAGCCTTGTCACCATGATGAAGGATACCGACATCAAGTTTACGGGTCTGTATTATGCCTATATCACCGACGCGGCGAGAAAGGCACAGTACAGCACCGATACGCTGTCCTATTTCAAGAAGCAGTTCAGCAAATACGAATGTGAATTCGGCTTTGGCGGCTATCATCCCGACGTACTCAGCGGCAAGGAATTTGAAGAGGACGCCATGAACGAGAGCTATGACCAGTTCAAGTGGAACATGGCGAACTACAATCTCGTCACCTTCAAATATTCCAATCAGATTACCCAGTCGGTGCAGGCGGATATGCTCCAGAAGCTCCGCAACATCCGGGTGTATGTCTGCAAGCTGCAAAGCGAGGACAAGGATGAATATCAGGCGCCTCTGGGCTTTGCCGAGGGCAGCATCGTCAATATGCCGATCATCTGCGAAGAGATTACGCCCAGCTACCCCGATTACTGGAAAGCCTGCAACATGGCTTCGGGCATGGGACTTTCGACCCACTCCTTCGATCTCTATGACGTCATCACCAACAATGCCAATGTCAACTATGAGTGGATGACCTATTCGCAGGAGCTTTCCAAGCAGCTCAACCTGCTCAACAGAGGCACCTCGTGGCTGACCGAAAGAACCTCGGCGCAGGCGGGCTACCATGCCAAGCGTTATCTCTGCCTGATGCCGGAGATCACCTTTACCAGCAATTCACTGACCATCCGCTGCGAGAACTTTGACGACACGGCGAGCTTTATCGTCAAGACCGAAAGACGTCTCAAGCCCGATGACGCCAACTATACGGCGGAAGAAATCAGCGATAATTTCTATCTTGTCAAGATCCTCAAGCCCGAAGTGACGATCGACCTGATCGGCACCGCCGGTCAGAGCTACTTGTACTGATATCAGAATAAAGGAGGAAATTACTCAATGAAGGTTTGCTTGATTGCAGAAGGCAGCTATCCTTATACCTTCGGCGGCGTTTCCGCTTGGGTTCAGATGCTCATTCAGGGTGTGCCAAAAGTCGATTTTACCATTCAGACCATTGTCGCCAACCGTTCGGACGCGAAGGAATGTAAGTTTGTGATTCCCGCCAATGTGGTTTCCATGCACGACACCTTCCTGACCGACGACGACGTGGTGCACAAGGTGCGCAACAAGACCACCATGAACCGCCGTGAAAAGGATGCCTTCCGCTCGCTGCTCTACGGCAGAAGCGTGGACTGGGTGACGATTTTCAATTACTTCGAGCATAAGGACGTGTCGATCAACGGTCTGCTCATGGGCAAGGATTTCTATGATATCGTCATGGAATTCTACCGTGACAAGTATTCCCAGACGGTTTTCGTGGACTTCCTCTGGAACACCCGTTCGCTCTACCTGCTGCTCTTCAAGGTGCTCAAGACCCCGATGGAAGTCGCGGACATCTATCACTGTGTGGCAACCGGTTATTCCGGCATTCTCGCCGCCAAGGGCAAGGTGCTCAACAACAAGCCCATGATTCTGAGCGAGCACGGTATCTACACCCGTGAACGCGAAGAGGAAATCATCAAGACCAGCTGGACGCAGGGCGTTTACAAGGACATCTGGATCAATTATTTCTACTGTCTTTCCGACTGTGCCTACTATTATGCCGACAAGATTACCTCGCTGTTCAACGCGGCGCGGAATATCCAGCTCGAATTGGGCTGCGACAAGTCCCGCACGATGGTCATTCCCAACGGCGTGAACATTGCGGACTATGAGAGTTTCCCCCGCAAGGATCCGAGCGATCCCTTCATCAATATCGGCGCGCTGCTGCGTGTCACGCCGATCAAGGACGTCAAGACGCTCCTGAGCGCTTACAGCTTCGCCAAGGAAGAAGTTCCGGAGCTGAAGCTCTGGATCATGGGTCCGACCGACGAAGACCCCGACTATTACAACGACTGCGTGGAAATGGTGGAGGTCAACGAGCTGCAGGATGTGGTCTTTACCGGACGAATCAAGCCGAAAGACTATCTGGGCAAGATGGATATGCTGATTCTGACCAGTATCTCGGAAGGTCAGCCCATCGTTATGCTGGAAGCGATGGCGTGCGGCATTCCGTGTATTGCGACGCAGGTCGGTGACTGCGCGGGTCTGATTCACGGCGACCACGACGATATGGGCGACTGCGGCATTGTGACGCCCACCATGAACGTGGCGCGTATCGCCAACGCGCTGGTAACGCTTGCCAACAATCCCCAGCTCCGCAAGAAAATGGGAGAGATCGGCATAAAGCGCGTCGCGGATCATTACACCAAGGACGGCTGGATCAAGACCTATACCGAGATGTATCAGGAGCTTGAGGGCAAGCAGGTCAAGGTGGACAATTCCAAGGTGGAATCGTACAAAAATAAATAATCGGAAGGAAAGAGGCGCTTTATGGCTGGTATAGGTTTTGAATTAAAAAAGCTGATGGGCAAGGGCAACATTGTCAACATGATCGCCGGTACCACTTACGCGGTCATGGTGACAATCGGTCCTACCATTCTGCTCGCCAGCACACTGATGCTCATGTACATTGTGCTGCCGTACTCCACGGAGGCCTTCGCCGACAGAGAATTCCTCTCGTCCACGATCCTCTATGTATTCATTTTCTCCATGATCATCACGTCCCCGCTCAATTCGGTGCTTTCGAGATATGTGGCTGATAAGATTTATCAGGATAAGATCGTCGATATCATGCCCGCCATCAACGTCGGTCTGTCCGTCTCCCGC
>CAMJHU010000144.1 GCA_946405565.1 uncultured Clostridia bacterium | reverse complement strand
CGCCGCCAGTGTGAGAACCGGCGGCAGCTGGAGACGGCGGGCAATCAGCTTGGGTTCCAGATAATTGCGCACGAGTCCGATCACGGCAGCCATGCCCAGCAGCATCAGACCGAGCGGCAGACTTCCAACCAGTATTTCCAGCAGTCCCCACGGAATCAGAATCGTACCGGTCCCCAGTACAGGCAGCACGTCTACCAGTGAGATGACCAAGGCGGCGGTGAGTATGGGACCGGTGTCGTATCCCATCAGGCGGATCAGACTGAAGCCGGCGGTCAGTTCCGCCATCGTAATGCCCATCAGTGTGCCGTAGGTGCGCAGCAGGGCGGCGATGGTGCGGGCAGCGGCATGAAGCAGGCGGGAGAGTGTTCGGGCGGCGGTGGGGGGGAGCAGATCCATGACCGTGCGGCGCAGCCGGGGCACATCGCCACAGGCAAAGAGCGCCGCCAATCCGCCGAAAAATACCGCCGTTACCAGCGACGGCAGCCGCCGGAGCATACCGCCCGAACGTGCCAGCACGGAGGGGACGTACTGCCGGTAATTTTCGGAGAGAAAATCCATTGTCCATCCGGCGCCTGTTGCGAGTGCTCCCACAAACCGACCCCAGGAGCCGTCTCCGCCGGAGGAAGCTGCCTGTGCGATGACACGGCGGGCATTTGCCATATGGGTGGGAATGTCCGGACAGAATGAGACAAAATTGCCTGCCAGCGAGCAGATCAATACTGACAGCAGCGCTATGGCGATGAGCAGCAGTGCGGCAGTGAGCAGCAGACAACAGGTTTTGTGGGAAAGACGGGGCATCCGTGACGAGAGCAGTGCCGCGGGATGCTGTACCAATGCCGCTACCCCCAGTCCGAACAGAAAGGGCATTACCATCGGCAGCAAATATTTAATGCCAAAAATGACCGCGACAGTCAGTATGGCATACAGCAGCAGCGTCAAAAGGGTTCTGAGAGGGGGAAGTTGTCCGATTTTCATGTGCTTTCTCCTGTTTTTATAAATTATTCATATATTTCTACTTGTAACTTGGTATAATATGCGTTATACTGATAGCAATACGGGTAAACAGGCGAAACGATGACACAATGATACAACCGTACAAACGGATAGCTGATGTTATCGTGTCCCAAAAGGAGAGAAATATTTGCGTTTTTTTCGGATGTTTCTGGCGGCTTGCGATGCTGACAGCCGCCGTTCAACCCGCGCACGATGGCGGCGAGTGACGGCAGGACTTCTGGCTGCGGGACTCTGCGTTTCCATGGCAATGCCTCTGACCGCCTGTACGCCAAGGGAACCGGTGACAGTCTGGGTGTATTCGGAAGAATACAAACGGGAGGTGGAGGATTTTCTTAAAACGCTGCCTTTGCGCGTCAGATTTGCCGCGCATATCCGCGTGGTCAATGTCAGTGACTTTGAGGCGGAACTAGCGGACGCATTGGAGAAAAAAAAAGATATTACCGACGTTTTTATGCTGTCGCCCGATAATATCCGCCGTTATGTGGAATCCGATCTTACGGCTGACGTGGGACAGTTGGGACTGACGGTTTCGCCGGAGAAATATTTCCACTGTGCCGTGCAGGCTGCTTCCGATACAAACGGTGTCGTGAAGGCAGTGGGTTGGCAGACCGATCCGGGTGTGTTTCTGTATCGGCGCTCGATGGCGCAGGTCTATCTCGGCACCGACAAGCCCGACGAGGTGCAGGCGATGCTTTCCGACTGGGACGGCTTTTACGCGGTTGCCAAGAAGATTGACACGCAGTCGTCCGGTAAGACACGAATGCTTGCCGGACAGGAGGATATGATGCGTCCCTTCCTCGCGGAGGACGATACGCCTTGGGTGGTCAACGACCAGCTGGTCATCAGCAACCGCCGTATGGCGTATGTGGGTTATGTGGGACGCATGGCGCAGGAACACCTGATCTACAACGCCGAGCAATGGTCGGAGGCGTGGCTGAAAGGCATCAGCGACAGCCGCAGCGTTTTTGGCTATTTCACGTCGGGAATCGGACTGCTGTATGTGATGAAACCCGCCTGCGGGGGGGCGATCCCCGGTGAGGGGAGCTATGGCGACTGGGCGGTGATTCCCGGACCGGCGCGTTACAGCTGGGGCGGAAGCTGGCTGGCAGCATACAGCGGCAGCCGTCACAAGGATGCGGCAGGCGAATTCATTTCGCTCTTTACCGCCTGTACGGATGACCCCGATCGGCTGGAACAATCGGTCAGGTATTTCCGCACCACGGGCGAATTTGCCGCCAGCAGCGAGGTGGTATCCCAGATACGCTTTGACCCGCAGTTTGAGGATTCCTTTATCGGCGGGCAGAATTACTATCAGCAGCTTTCACTCGCGGCGCGGGATATCGATATGAGCCACATGACGGTGTATGACGGCGCGTTGGAAGCACTGTTCCGAACCGGTATGGATGAATACGCGGGGGGACTGAAATCCGCCGATCAGGCGCTGGACGATTTCAAAACCTCCGTGAGAGCGGCGTTTCCCAAGCTGGTGGTAGGGGAATTGCCGTAAAGTCAAATATCAATATCAAACAATGAGGAGAATGACAAATGAGCCAGTTTTGCAGCAGATGCGGCGCACTTCTGAGAGAGGACGGGCATTGCCCCAATTGCGACGCTTCTTACAGTGTAGACGGTATTTTTGACCAGCCGCAGGTGTACGGGTATGACAATTCATACGGTGACGGCAGCGACGGAACCGATACCCCCGCGTCTTCCGATATCACCGGTGAGCCCGACGCCGCCATTCCCTATGCCGAAGAGGTGAAGGAGTCGGCTTATGCGCCGCAGCCTGCCGACAGCGGCACCGGTTACGACAGTTACAGCGGCGGTTATAACGGCGGAAGCGACGGAAGCTACGGAAATTATGGCAATTACGGGAATGATAACGGTTATGGCAATATCGGTTCTGCGGCGCAGCCCGCGCCTGCCGCGTCGACAGCGCCGCGCAAGACCGCGCCCAATGCGGGCGAAATGGCAAAGGACTGGCTGGACTGCGCCGTGACCTTCTTCCGGGATGAGCCGTTTGCGGCGGCGGACCGTGTGATGAAGGGCGACATGTACTTATGGGCGATTTTTGCAAGCCTGAATGGGGTGCTGGGAGCGCTTTGTCTGGCGGGAATGTACGGCAACGGCTTTACATGGCTGGTGGAGAAGGTACTCGGTTCGTATGCGGTGATGCTGGTAGGTACAACCAACGGGCTGACCTTTGGCAATCTGTTTGGGTTGTTCCTCTTTTCGCTGCTTATGATGGCGGCGTTGTTCTGCGCGACGGTGGGCTGCGGCTACGGATTGCTGTCGGTCAACCGCAAGAAGCCGCGTCTGGGCGCACTGGTGCGCACGGTAGCGATTGCTTTCTTCCCGATGACGGCTGCCTGCGCGGGCGCCTATCTGTTCTCCTTTATCATGATTCGTGTGGCGGGACTGCTGCTGTGTGTAGGCGCGATAGCGGGCTTCCGGCTGTTCAATGAACTGGTGCGCCGCGAAAACGGCGATCTTCCCTTCTGGCATACGGTGCTGTGCAACGCGGCGCAATTGCTGGCGGCGACCCTGCTGGTGAGCTTTGCGACCACCGTGATCTGAGACAAACGAAACGCCGTTTTCCCCAGTGCTGTCTGGCGAAGGAAAACGGCGTTTTTGTATGAAAAATCATTCAAATCATGCCCCACAAACTGTCAACCGCACTGCCGCCTGCTCACAGCATAATTCCTTGCTGCGCCGTGAACACTAGCTTCCGGAACCGAATGCTTTCGGAGAAACGGAGCGGGATGAAACATGAGGCGCGGCAAGAGCGAATATTTCCTATTCTTTCTGACAGGCGCGGTGTGTTACGGGCTGATCGAGATACTCTGGCGGGGGCGGACCCATTGGACCATGCTGCTGACGGGCGGACTGTGCGCGGCGCTGCTCCACCGGTGCAATCGGAGACATCATGCGCTCGACTGGTGGAGCCGCTGCGGGCTGGGCTGTCTGATTGTCACGGCAGCGGAATTGGCGGTGGGGTGGCTGGTCAACGTGCGTCTGGGCATGGGCGTATGGGATTACTCGGACAAATTCGGCAATCTCTACGGGCAGATTTGTCCGGAATACAGCGCCTACTGGTATTTTCTGAGTATGCCGGTGTTCGGACTGAGCAATGTGATGATTTATTTCAGCTCGTCTCAAAATAAAACTAACGCAATGCTCATTGATGCCATTGACACCATTGATACCATTGACACCGGTGGAAAATCGTGCTAGAATAATCCTACCGACAAATTCTTCGGAAGGATATGATGATTCCCTATGAGAAACAAGGTTATTACGGAATACGATGAACTTCTGCGTACCGTTAAACACATTCATTTCATCGGCATCGGCGGTTCGGGGATGTGTCCGCTGGTTGACATTCTGCGGGAGGACGGCAGCGGCAAGCTCATCACCGGCTCCGACGTGGACGACAATTCCGATACGGTCAAGCGGCTGCGTTCCTTCGGCATCAAAGTAGCCATCGGGCAGCGGGCGGAAAATATCGAGGGCGCGGAACTGGTGGTGTATTCGGCAGCCATCGCCAAGGATAATCCCGAACTGCTCGCGGCAAGAGAAGCGGGTATTCCCAACATTGAGCGTTCGGTGCTGCTGGGCGCGATCTGTCGGCGCTATCACAACGACATCGCGGTTTCGGGTACCCACGGTAAGACCACAACCACTTCGATGATAACGACCATTCTCATGGCGGGACAGCTTGACCCCACTGTGGTGATCGGCGGCAAGCTCGCGCTGATTGAAGGCTACGGCAGAGCGGGCAAGAGCGAGAATATGGTGTGCGAAGCCTGCGAATTTGTGGACACCTTCCTGCAAATCACGCCGGAGGTGGCGGTGATTCTCAATATCGACGCCGACCATCTCGACTACTTCGGCACGCTGGAGAATATCATCGCGTCGTTCCGTCAGTTTGCGGGACAGACCACGGGCGCGGTCATTGCCAACGGCGACGACCCCAACACCATGAAGGCGCTGGATACCACCCAAGCAAAAATCATCACCTTCGGTCTGGACCCCAGGAACGATTACTACGCCGAAAATGTACACATGGCAAGCGGCGGTTTCTGGCAGTTTGATCTGATGAATCATGGCGAAAAGCTCACCGATCTGACCCTCAAGGTGCCGGGCGAGCATAATATTCTCAACGCACTCGCGGCATCGGCGGCTTGCCTGTATGTCGGCGCCAAGCCGGAGGACGTAAAGAAGGGACTGGGACTGTTCTCCGGCGCGTCGCGTCGGTTTGAGATTCACACCGTGCATAACGGCATTACCATTGCTGACGACTATGCCCATCACCCGACCGAAATCGAAGCCACGCTGCACGCCTGCAAGGAAATGCCCTATAAGCGCGTCTGGGCGGTGTTCCAGCCTTTCACTTATACCCGCACCAAGACACATCTGCACGAGTTCGCCCGCGTGCTGCAAATCGCGGACAAAGCGGTGCTGACCGACATCATGGGCGGACGCGAATGGGATGATCTGGGCGTGCATTCGGAGGACTTGCAGGCATTGATACCGGGCTGTCATCTGGAGCATTCCTTTGAGGACGTGGCAAATTATGTGCTGTCCCACGCGGAGGAGGGCGACCTGATCATCACGATGGGCTGCGGCGACGTGTATAAATGCGCCAAGCTGATGAAGGAAAAGCTGCTGAACCAATAGAGATACGAAGGCTGAAAGCCAGAACCCCCCTACAATACGCATGTTACGAAGGTTACGAGGAATTTGCTGTAAACTATATATTTTTAAATTTTTATTTTACTGTATTTTCCTCGTTCACTCGTATACCTTTGGGCTAAAATTCCCTGAAAACCGCGTATTGTAGGGCTTTTTCAATCGGAATCAAGGTGTACGAAGCACCGCTTTTTGCTCGTACACCCTTCGTACACCTTCGATTATTTTTTCCCGGAATTTATGAGGAAAAGGG
>CAMJHU010000143.1 GCA_946405565.1 uncultured Clostridia bacterium | reverse complement strand
GGAGCGGGCGCCTCGGGAGCCGCGGTGGTGTCGGGGGCCGCAGTGGAGCCGGGGGCGTGCCGGCAGGTGATATCAAACGGTTCATAGGGGGGATGTGGATCTATTATATCCCCCGGTTTCTGCGGATGGCACGGCAGCGGGGCGCATTTACCTTCAATTTCACTGCCTTTCTGACCCACGGACTGTGGTTTATTTCCCGCAAAATGTATGGGCGCGGTATTTTTCTGACACTGCTGATGACAGGGACCGTCGTGGGACGTATGATTTTGTCCCAGTCCATTGGCGCCGCCACAGGGCAAATGAGTCTGCTGCTCACGGCAGCCTATATGCTGCTGGCGGGCATTGAACTGCTGACCATGATTCTCTGCGGCATTTTCGGCAACAGAAGCTATATGAATTTCTGTGCCGCGAAAATCAAGAAAATCAACGCCAAAGCCACAGCCGCCCACGCGACCGCTGCGCAGTTCAACGAAGCGATGGAAGAGGAAGGCGGCGTAGCCGTGTTGCCGGCTCTGTCGGTGGGATTTTGCTATCTGATGGTCATTTATCTGCTGCAAAGGGGATTATGATTCTGTTCCGCTGCCCCCTACGGTTCCGGCTTCCAAAAAATAGGTTGAAATTGCCGGAAAAATATGATATAATCGTTATGATCATCATGGTTGCTTTGCTAATCGTTATGATCATCATGGTTGCTTTGCTTTGAAAAAACTGCTTTGAAAAGGATGTCGATATGAATGTGTCAAAAAGTACGTAAAGCTGTCATTCCCGCCGCCGGACTCGGTACGCGCGTACTGCCCGCGTCCAAGGCGATGCCAAAGGAAATGCTCCCCATCGTGGACAAACCCGCTATTCAGTATATTGTGGAAGAAGCGGTTGCCAGCGGCATTACGGATATTCTGATTATCACCAATCGCGGCAAAAGCGACATCGAGAATCACTTTGACCGTGTACCCGAGCTGGAAGAACGCCTGCTGGCAGCCGGTCGTCAGGACGTCTATGACGAAGTGGTAGGGCTGACCAGAATGGCGAATATCCTCTTTGTGCGTCAGAAGGAAACCAAGGGTCTGGGTCACGCGGTTAACTGCGCGCGTTCGTTTGTGGGCAACGAGCCGTTTGCCATTCTGTTCGGGGATGACGTGATTCTGGGCGAAAAGCCTGTGACAGCCCAGCTTTGCGAGGCGTATGAGAAGTACGGTCTGGGCGTGGTCGGCACCAAGGAGGTCACGCCGCAGGTAGCCATGCGCGGCAGTTCACTCCGACTGGAGCGCCTGGCGGGAGAAGCCAATGTCTTCCGCTGCACGGATTTGGTGGAAAAGGTCAAGCGCGAAGAAGATTTGTTCAGCAATTACACCATTCTGGGGCGCTGTGTCTGTCCCCCGGAAATTTTTGATATTCTCGACCACACGCCGCCGGGCGTGGGCAATGAGATTCAGCTTACCGACGCGCTGGCGGTTCTCGCCAAGACCAAAGGTCTGACTGCCGTGGATTTCGTCGGGAAGCGTTACGATATGGGCAACAAATTCGGTATTCTGCAGGCGACGGTGGATGTGGCGCTTGCTCACCCGGAGGTGCGGGAGGAATTCAGCGCCTATATCAAACAGATTGCGGCTACTCTTTAATGGGGTGCCTCTGAAAAAAATACATGCACTGAAAGGAATGGATTCCCATGAAATTCCATCAAAAATGGACGGCAGCACTGCTCGTGCTGGCAATGTTGACAACCGTCTGTCTGGGCGGTATGAATGTGTTCGCGTCGGAGGACGAGGAAGCGGTCGATGATACGGCGCCCGAAACCACCGTGACGGCGACCGTTTCGGGCTGTGATTTGTCCGAGGACAGTCTGGTTAGAGCGAAGGTCAAACAATACGGACTTTCCATGCTGGTTCCCAAGGACAATGTCATTACGGTAGACAGTGACAGCAGCGTGTTTGCTGCGGCTGATTATTCCCGCAGCTATTTTATGGAACAGGGCTGCATTCTCTATGCCTACACGCAGAATGCCAATTACTGCTCGGTGACGGTGTTCGTGTCCGACCAGGATTCCATTTATGATTACTATGGCGATTATTCCGGTCTGAGCGAAGAAAAGCGTCAGGAACTGGTGAAGGATGCCTCCGATGACAGCGCCGTGGCGGAATATGTGACCATCAACGGACGCGGCTTTATTCAAGTCACATCCACCGACAGCTCCACCGGAGACGTTTACAACCAGTACCGTTTCACCACCGTCATTGACCGCAAACAGTATGTCATTTACATTCAGACCCTGAACGCGGACAAAGATGACAAAGCTGTGCTGAACCAGATGATCGGCTCCATTAAGGTCAACGGTGAAGGGATTTATCTGACGCCTGCCGACAGAATGCTGCTGGCGCTGTGCGTGATCCTGTGTGTCGCTGTGGCGGTGATCTTCTTCTTCTTCTACCGCGCCACGCAGTTTGTCAAGGTCGGCATCACGGATTTTGCCCGAATCGGATTTGATCTTCCCCGTTCCAACGTTCTCAACGATAGTGACCAGCTGGTTGGTTCGGATGAGGAAGACGATGACGATGACGATGACGATGACGATGACGATGACGATGACGATGACGATGACGATGAGTTTGACGACGATGAGGAGGATGATGACACAGACGAGGACGAGCGCATCATCCAGAAGAAATAATGGTTGCTGTTGAGATAGGTTTTGCATGAATTTTGTCACTCATGCAAAAATCTATTGACAAAACCGTCGTCAGGTGTTATAATGCGCCCATACAGATGAATCCATTGGAAAGGCAATGAAGAGGAGGAGTACATACCTCATCCCGCAGACAGAGAAGAGACGGTTGGTGCAAGTCTCGGTGCGGGCGGTATGGAAGTAGCCTCAGAGCTTTGGAGTGAAAGAACCGCGCGGGTCTCACCGTTCGGTTTGAGTAGATGCCAACGGCGCTTCCCCGTTATCACGGAAGGCGGTGATCGGATATCTCATCAGGTATCCCGTGACCGGCAGAGTGCGCGTTTATAACGCGAATACAGGTGGTATCACGGACTTGTTTTTAACGGGTTCGCCCTGTGCCGAATCAATCGGCGTAGGGCGAACCTTTTTTGCTGTTCCGGCTGGATTCTCTGATTTTACTGTTATTTTGAGAGGAAGGATGCTTTCATGGCAAAGGAAATGCCCAAAACCTATGAACCGCAGGAAGCGGAAGACCGAATCTATCAGAACTGGATGGAAAAAGGCTATTTTCACACCGACATCAACCGCAGCAAAAAGCCCTATTGTATTGTGATGCCGCCGCCCAATATCACCGGACAGCTTCACATGGGTCACGCGCTGGATAATACTTTGCAGGATATTCTCATCCGGTGGAGAAGAATGCAGGGCTACTGCGCGATGTGGCTGCCCGGCACCGATCACGCGTCCATCGCGACCGAAGCAAAGGTTGTGGAGAAGCTGCGCAAGGAAGGCAAAAGCAAGGAATCACTCGGACGCGAGAAATTTCTGGAGCAGGTGTGGGACTGGAAGCGCGAGTACGGCGGCAGAATCGTGACGCAGCTCAAGAAGATGGGGTCCTCCTGCGACTGGGCGAGGGAACGCTTTACGATGGACGAAGGCTGTTCCAAGGCTGTCACCGAGGTTTTCAACAAGATGTACGAGGAAGGGCTGATCTACCGCGGCGAGCGCATCATCAACTGGTGTCCGCACTGCCGGACTTCCATCTCGGACGCGGAAGTGGAATTTGAGGAGAAGGACGCCTTCTTCTGGCACCTGCGTTATCCGCTGACCGACGGCAGCGGCTATCTGGAGCTTGCCACCACCCGCCCCGAAACGCTGATCGGTGATACCGCCGTGGCGGTTCACCCGGATGACGAACGTTACCGTGATTTCGTAGGGAAGACGGTGAAACTGCCGCTCTTTAACCGCGAGATTCCGATTGTTGCCGATACCTATGTCGAGATGGATTTCGGAACCGGCGTGGTGAAGATTACGCCTGCCCACGACCCCAATGACTTTGAAGTGGGTTTGCGTCACAACCTGCCCATTATCAATGTCATGAACGAGGACGCTACCATCAACGAGCAGGGCGGCAAATACGCGGGAATGACCCGTGAGGAATGCCGCAAGGCGATTGTGGAGGATCTGGAAGCCGGCGGCTATCTGGTCAAAATCGAGCCGATGAAGCACAATGTCGGCACCTGCTACCGCTGCAAGACCATCGTGGAGCCCCGCGTGTCGAAGCAGTGGTTTGTCAGGATGAAGCCGCTGGCAGCGCCTGCGATTGACGCGGTGCGCAGCGGTGAGACGCAGTTCGTCCCCGAACGCTTCGACAAGATTTACTTCAACTGGATGGAAAACATCCGCGACTGGTGCATTTCGCGTCAGTTGTGGTGGGGACACCGCATTCCCGCGTGGTACTGCGAAGACTGCGGCGAGATCACCGTTGCCCGGACCGCTCCGGAGAAGTGTCCCAAGTGCGGCGGCGTCCATCTGCATCAGGATGAGGACACACTGGACACCTGGTTCTCATCGGCTCTCTGGCCCTTCTCGACGCTGGGCTGGCCCGATCAGACCGAGGAACTGGAATACTTCTATCCCACCAGCACCCTTGTGACCGGTTATGACATCATCTTCTTCTGGGTGGCGAGAATGATGTTCTCGGGCGTTCATAACATGGACGCGGCGCCCTTTAAGTATGTCTTTATTCACGGCATTGTGCGCGACGGTCAGGGACGCAAGATGTCCAAGTCGCTGGGCAACGGCGTGGATCCGCTGGAAATCATCAACAAGTACGGCGCAGATTCGCTGCGTTTCTCGCTGGTCAACGGCATCAGCCCCGGCAGCGATATGCGTTACAGCGAGAAGAAGGTCGAAGCCTGCCGCAACTTTGCCAATAAGCTCTGGAACGCCACCCGCTTTGTCATGATGAACGTGGAGGACGGCGATATGCCGGGCATTCCCGAACAGCTGGAGCCGGAGGACAAGTGGATTCTCGACAAGCTCAATACCCTCATCAAAGAAATGACCGACAACATGGAGCATTTCGATATCGGCGTGGCAGTGGCGAAGCTCTACGATTTCATCTGGGACTGCTACTGCGACTGGTACATCGAACTCGCCAAGACCCGTCTCAACGCGGGCGGCAAGACGGCTGCGGATGTGCGCGCGGTGCTGCTCTATGTGCTGACCGACATCATCAAGCTGCTGCATCCCTTCATGCCCTTTGTCACCGAGGAAATCTTCACCACCATTCCCCATGAAGGCGACACGCTCATGCTCGCGTCGTGGCCGACGTACCGGGAAGACTTTGTGTTCAGTGAGGAAGCCGCGATGATGGAACGCATTATGGCTGCCATCAAAGCCATTCGCACCCGCCGCAGCGAGATGAACGTTCCGCCCTCCAAGAAGGCGCATATCTACATCGAAACCGCTTACGGCGACACCTTCCGTCACGGCGCGAAATTCTTCGACCGTCTGGCGTCGGCGAGTGAAGTCGAGGTGGGCGAACAGTTTGCGATGGATGGCGCGGTGACGATTATCTCGGACGGCGCGAAGATTCTCATTCCGCTCGACGAGCTCGTGGATAAAGCCAAGGAACTGGCACGTCTCGAAAAGGAACTTGCCAAGGTGGAAAAGGACATTGCCTCCCTCAACGGCAAGCTGGCAAACGGGAATTTTGTTGCCAAAGCGCCTGCCAGCGTCATCGAGGCGGAACGTCTCAAGCTGTCCAAGGCGGAGGAACGTAAAGCCATTATCCTTGACACCATGAAGCAGTTTGCCTAATCCGGCTTCCTTCAAGAACCTATTTCCGGGGTGTTTCAACTATGACCTATTCAGAAGCACGAGCCTATATCGACAAGACCGCCCGGTTCGGCATTCAGCCGGGACTGGAACGCATTACCAAAATGATGACGTATCTGGGCAATCCGCAGGACAGACTGCGGTTTGTCCACGTGGCGGGAACCAACGGCAAAGGCTCCACCAGTACGATGATCG
>CAMJHU010000142.1 GCA_946405565.1 uncultured Clostridia bacterium | reverse complement strand
TCACTGCTCTCGATCCCCTCGTCGTATTCATAGAAGATATCGTCGTTGATAAAGTAACTGTCCCCCATGAAGAAAGGAATGTCAATGGGACAGGCATAGACGTGCTTATCTCCTTTGAGCAGCGTATAATACACGTCGGTTTCCTCTCCCTTGACGGCATCACCCGCCTGAAAGCTGACAGTGTGTCCGTCTTTGAAAGAAGCGGTAACAATGAGAGAAGGCTTATCCAGCCCGTAGGCTTTGGCGGAATACTCTTCCGCGTCGGTCGTGGTGATGATGTGACTGTACGTCAATTGCACCGCCCCGTACCAGACATATTCCATAAAGGCGTTGTTGACCGGCAGTCCTTCCAGTTCCCGAAAAACCACTTCGCCTTTTTCGGAATCGACATACGCCGTATAGCGCCCGTTAGCATTACGGAACACGACTTGCCGGAGATCGTCGGCGGATTCGTTGACCAGCGTACCGGTGTCCAATTCATGTGTGTGGTCATGGTCGCTTTCGGAAGTAATGTGGGTATGGTCTTCCGACTCTCCGGCGGTATCCGGCATAGACATCAGCCACCACAGCAGTCCTCCCAGTCCCAGCGTGACCGCCAGCAGCGCCAGCAGATTGCGTCGTTTTTTACTCACAGCCGTTTCCTCCTGAAATAGACCACAAATCCCGCCGCCAGCACAATCAGCGGAATAACGTAGCAGAAAATCACGCTAATGACGGACAGGGTTTCAATATCCACCGAGAAATCCACCGCATAGAGCGATTTGGGTTCGATGTCCACCGCGTCGGTGTCGATGCCGCAGCGACGGTCGGCGACATCCAGCAGCAGCGGCATATTGCCGTAGATATCCGCGCCGAGGAAATCAATATTGTAAAGGCTGTCCGGCGCGATGATGATATCTGTGCGCCGTTCCGCTCCGTCGAGCGTCTCGCGGTAGGTGGTGGAAGCCGCCATGATTGTGCGGGTGTCCTGATCGGCGCGGGTATACTGCGCGGGATCGAATTCCTGATCGGCGTCGCAGAGATAGCCCTGACTGCTCGACGTCAGAATCGCGTTGACCTCTGTGCTGCCCTTGTGGTCAAACAGCTTGCGGAGCGCCACCGCGTTGGCAACGGCAGGATTCTTATTCTGCTCCCGCAGTTCATTGGTATACTCGGTTTCCTCCATCTGTGCCATAAAGACACTCATCTGCTTGGCAATCACGTCGGAGGGGCTGCCCTCATACACAATCTCCTGCGTCAGCGCCAGACCGTATTCTTTGAGCAGCCCATTGAGATGGGGCATCTTGGGCATAATGGACGACGAAAACAGCAGCAGCGTCCGATTCCCTTTTTCATCGTTCAGAAAGGCATCCAGCTTTTCGGTCTGGGCAAGGGTCAGATCGGTGGTGGGCGCGGCAATCATCACAATGTCGGTATTGTCAGGAAAATCCTCCTTGCGGATATCCACCACCCGCACGTCGTAACCGTTGAGCTGCAACGTCGAAACGAAATCCGCGCTGTTGCCGTCCACATTCAGACCGTCCACAAAAGCGACGACCGGCGTTTTATCCATCGTGACGGTTTTGACCAGCGACGTCATATACGTCTCTGTGTAGGACTGCGCCGCGGAAGCATCCGCCGCCGTGCTGTCATAGTTGACATAATCCGACGAGAGCGACGGCAGCATCTCAAAAAAGGATGTCACCCGCGTGCGGCGGGCGGACTTCACCACCACCGAATAATAATCCAGCACGCCGCTGTATTCGGGGAATTGCAGCACATAGGCGGGCGTGCGGGAGAGATCGACATAATTAATGGAGATGTGTCCGCTGCTCTGGGCATAGCGCCGGATAATCTCATGCGCGACGGGAATCTGCCCGTAGGTGTCTGTCACCAGCGCGGCAGAGGGATTGGTACACTGTTCCTCCGTCGCGAGAATATCAATTTCAACGGTTTCATCCACATCCGCCAGAAGCTGTTTGGTGGCATCGGTGAGCGTATAGCGCTGATCCTCGGTCAGGTCGAGGCTCATAAACGAAAACCGCTCGGTCAGCTTCATGGCAATCACGTTGACCAGCACCATCAGCACAAAAAAAACTGCCGTCATGACCGTGGCAATACTGCCGTGACGGAACCGTCGGCTGGTGCGAATCAGGTGAGCGGTGCGTTTTACCCACGCCCAACCTTTGGCAAAGGAAAATTTTTCACCCAGTTTACCCAGTTCGCCCCGTTTCCGCGTCTTTTTGGGTTTGACACTCATAGCCATCCGCCTCCCTTAACTCCAGCGGCGTTTTTCCAGCACACGCACGGTCAGAAAGATAAACGTCGCCGTGATGCTCAGGAAAAACACAATACTTGAAAAATCCAGAATTCCGTTTTTGAAGGGGGTGTAGCGCCCCACAAAGGAAATATCATTGATTAATTTCACAATAAACGCGTTACTGGTGCGCAGCGGAATCACGTCCAGAATCACAAACACCGTGGCGATGGAAAAAGAACCCATCGCCGCCACAAACTGGCTCTCGGTCATGGACGAGATAAACATTCCCACCGCGATAAACGCCGCACCGAACAGCGTCGCGCCGAAGATGTTCCCGATCACCAGCGGCCACGACGGGGATACAAAAAACCGGAATACGGCGGCATAGATCAGCGTAAACAGCAGGCAGCCGACGTACACCGTCAGCGCCGACAGAAATTTTCCCATCACCAGCGGCGTCAGATTGACCGGCGCGGTTAAAAGCACCTGATCGGTCTTGTATTTGCGTTCCTCGCTGAACAGCCGCATGGTCAGCAGCGGCAGCATCAGCAGGATAAAACTCAGCATACCGTAATATATCTGGGGAAATTCCGACGACTGTCCCGCTGACAGCACCGAGCTGAAATACATCGCGCTGAAAAAGAGATAAATCGCGCAGAAGACGTATCCCGTCGGCGATTTGAAATAGGCATTCAGTTCGCGTTGATAGACTGCTTTCATATGGCATTACCTCCTCTTTTACGCTTGGTTCTGTCCCACCAATGACAGGAATATATCCTCCAGCGAATACTCGGCGGTCTTGATCTCGACAATCGCCAGCTTTTTGGCGGCAAACGCGTAGAAGATTTCCTCTCGCGCGTTCTCCGACCCATCGAGCTGCACAAGGAAGGTCTGGATTTTCTCCCCCTCTTCCCCCCCGTTTTTTTCAAACCGCCTGACGCATTTCAGCGTATTGAGCAGCGCTTTGACATCGCTCTCGTTTCCCGCCGCTTTGAGCGTGATTTCATGTCCTCCCAAATGCTGTCCCAGTGAATCGGACTGACTGTCCGCCACCAGCCTTCCGTTGTTGAGCACGATCACCCGTCCGCAGACCGCCTGTACCTCGCCAAGCAAATGGGACGAGAAAATCACCGTATGGTCTTCGCCGAGCTGCTTGACCAGCGTGCGCGTCTCTACAATCTGACGGGGGTCAAGCCCTACGGTGGGTTCATCGAGAATCAGCACCGGCGGATTCCCCACCAATGCCTGCGCGATGCCCACACGCTGCCGATAGCCCTTGGACAGATTCTTGATCAGCCGACCCCGCACCCCTTCGATGCGGGTCAGCTCACAGATTTCTTTGAAATGCGCGGCTTTTTTCTGCCACGCGCCTTTGAGCGCGTAGATAAAATCCAGATACTCATTCACGGTCATATCCGGATACAGCGGCGGCACCTCCGGCAGATAGCCGATGCGCTTCTTCGCTTCGGTGGGTTCTTCGAGAATGTCGTACCCGTCAATGCTCACACTGCCCGATGTGGAAGAAAGATAGCCCGTGATGATGTTCATAGCGGTGGATTTTCCCGCTCCGTTGGAACCGAGAAACCCCACCACTTCGCCTTTTTTGACTGTGAAACTCACATCATTGAGCGCGATAATGCTGCCGTACTGCTTGGTCAGATGACTTACTTTGATCACAACAACGTCCCCCTGTCATCGCTGATTCGTCCGCTTTTCAGATGATACCATTACACCATATAATTATGAAAGAGGCATGAGGATTTTTTGAATTTTTTCAATTGGCATCACCGGTTTCCGTCACCTCACTGAGATCAAACGGCGGCACATATTCCTCCCTCGCCGACGAAAGCTCCTGCCGGAATCCCTCTATTCCCAACTCGTCCGCCACACGCATCACTCTGTCATATTCCCGCTGCGTGATACGGCGGGACAGTTCCGGATATTGCACATATTCGTTTACACGGTCATTGGGCGTATACTGGCTCATAAGACTCATGAGCGTCCCATCCGGCAGACTGTCACGGAGCAGTCGCAGCGCCGCCACGGAATTACGCGTATGTCCCGGCATCACCATGTGCCGCACGATCACGCCCTGCGTCATCACGCCGTCGCTGAACCGGTTGCCGCCCCGCTGCTCATTGAGCCGGCACATCTCAATGATGGCTTTCAGGGCAATCTGCGGATAATCCGTCGCGCGGCACCATTGCTTCGCAAGCTCCGGCAGCGCAAATTTATAATCCGGCAGCCAGATATCCACCCATTCGCCCAGCCGCCGCACGGTTTCCTCTGTTTCATAGCCGCCGCTGTTCCACACCAGCGGAACGGACGGACGGTAAATGGACAATGCCTGTTCGATGGCGGGCAGATAGTGGGTGCCGGTCACAAAGCTGATATTGTGCGCCCCTTCCTGTTCCAGCGACTTCATCGCTTCCGCCAGTTCGTGGGGAGTGACAGCCCTTCCGTGCAGTTCGGCTGAAATCGCGGCATTCTGACAGAAAATACAGCCCAGCGTGCATCCTGAAAAGAAAACCGTCCCGCTGCCGCGGCTGCCGCTGATCACCGGTTCCTCCCAGAAATGCAGCGCCGCGCGGGACATCACCGCCGTGCTGCCGCCGCTGCAAAATCCTTTTCCCCGCACGCCCTGCCGTATTACTCCGCAGGCACGCGGACAGAGCCGACAGCCTTGTTCTCTTTCCTTCACCCGTCTCATTCCTCCCGCAAAAAAACGGGCAGGCGGAACGCGGAACGCCCCAAACCTGCCATCGCCGTTTTTGAATGTTAAAATCGCCTACGCGTCACCCACAACCTGCGGTATCTGCTTCACATTGTCCGACGCCGGTTCCACGGACGGCTCTACCCGATTGCACACCGCCTTGTGTTCCAGTCCGTCATAGGTCACGCGGAATGTATGTGCCACATGGTAAGTAATTTTGCAGAACTTACAGCGATACGTCGCGTAATGTTTTTTATTGCGATAAACATAGCCGGAAATGCGCTTCATATAGTGACCGCATTCCGGACACACCGTCATCAGATCGCACGGATGAATCATCTCATCGCCCAGATCCTGCAAGCAGTAGGACTTGAAGTTCATGCGCTCATAAAATTCCCGATCCGCCTTCCTGACCAGCGCCTCAAAGCAGGCGGGACGGAACACCTTCGTCACACACTTCGCGGTCAGCCGACTGTCGGTAATCGCGCGGTGAAGGGGATCATCGCCGATTTCCACACCTGCCAGTTCGGCAAACGCCGAAAGCCCCACCTGCTTGGTCAGCGGAATATCCATTGCCATCTGACACATGAGCTGCGCGTCACAGTAATGCCGGATGGCATAAATTTCGTCCAGCATATCGTAACGCTTGAGATTTTCGTAAAGCACCTGAATATCCGAATTGCCCCACGAGAGCATACAGTTGTCCCCATCCCCGAGCCATGCCCGGAACTGACGGAACGCGGTGAGAAATCCGGGCGCTTTTTTGAGATCATCATTGCTGATATGGGTCAGTTCCTTGATGCGTCCCCGGAGCTTTCTGGTAAACTTGGGAGAGACAAAAGACTGAAACTCGCCCGATACCGTCATATTGTCATCCAAAGCCACGGCGCCGATTTCAATGATCTCATTGAAATACCCTTGATCTGTGCCGGAGCCGTTCCATTCTAAATCCATAATGATATACTTCATCGGGTTTTCCGTTGTCTTATGCCATAAAAACACATTTCATGGAATTGAAGGCAAACATCCTT
>CAMJHU010000141.1 GCA_946405565.1 uncultured Clostridia bacterium | reverse complement strand
GGGGGTGCTTGGTCATAGCCAAAGAACAACAGGTGCAGATTAACGAAGATATTCGTGACAGGGAAGTGCGCGTCATCAGTGCCAACGGCGATATGCTCGGTATCATGAGCTCGTCAGAAGCGCTCAACAGGGCAGCGGAGGCAAATCTCGATCTGGTCAAGATCGCTCCGCAGGCAACGCCGCCCGTCTGCAAAATCATGGACTACGGGAAATACCGTTTTGAACAGCAGAAGCGTGAGAAGGAAGCCAAAAAGAATCAGCGGACGTTTGATATCAAAGAGGTCAGGCTCTCGCTCAACATCGACACACATGACTTTGAAACAAAAGTCAAACAGGCGATCAAGTTCGTTCAGGGCGGAGACAAGGTCAAGGCGACAATTCGGTTCAGAGGTCGTGAGCTGGGACATCCGGAGCACGGTCTGGAAATCATGAAAAAATTCGCTGAGGCACTGACCGAGGCAGCGACGGTGGAAAAGCCCGCAAAGCTGGAAGGACGCAGCATGATTATGTTCCTTGCGCCTAAGCCCAACAAGTAAAAATTCCAATCGAGGAGGATATTCCAAATGCCCAAGATCAAGACTCACAGCGGTGCAAAAAAGCGTTTTAAAATAACGAAGAACGGCAAAGTTCTGCACGGCAAGACCAACAGAAGACACAAGCTCAACAGCGCCAAGAAGTCTACCAAGCGCAAGAGAAACCTGAGAAAAGTCGCCATTACCGACAAGACCAATGTGGCACAGGTAAAGAGACTTCTTCCTTACAAATAAACCCGCCGCTCTGGGAAGAAGCGCTGCAAATTCAGATTAACATCTATTGGAGGTAACATATAATGGCACGTGTAAAGGGTGCTCTCGCAACACGCAAGAGAAGAAAAAAGACATTGAAGCTCGCTAAGGGCTACTGGGGCGCAAGAAGCAAGCATTTCAAGATGGCGAAGGAAGCCGTCATGAAGTCCGGCAACTATGCGTATATCGGACGCAAGGCAAAGAAGCGTGATTTCCGCCGTCTCTGGATCACCAGAATCTCCGCTGCCTGCAAGTTCAACGGCATTAACTATTCGCAGTTTATGAACGGTCTCAAGAAGGCAGGCGTGACCCTCAACAGAAAGATGCTCTCCGAGATTGCCATCAGCGATCCCGCCGCCTTCACCGCTCTGGTAGAGACTGCAAAGGCAGCCCGCCAGTAATTATTGAATTCCTGCCGATTCCCGAATCGGTGTCAGCCGCGTCGCGTCAGCTTTTACGGAAGCTCCCCGACGCGGTTTTATCTATGGAAAGGGTGGAGACAAGGCAAATGATCAGGATTACATCACGCGACAATCCCGCCTATCGGCGTGCCGTCAAGCTGATGGGGAGCGCCAAGGAACGGCGCCGGTCGGGACGCATTATCTGTGAGGGAGCGCGGCTTTGTGCCGACGCGGCGAACAGCGGCGTAACAGGCGAGGCGCTTTTTGTGACCCCTGCCGCGCGCGAGAAATACAAAGATTACATAGACAAGCTTATGGCGCACTGCGGCGAGGCATATGAAATTCCCGAGGAACTGGCGGCGAAACTCAGCGATACCGAATCGACACAGGGCGTGTTTCTGGTGGCGAAGGCACCCGCTGTGGACGAGGATTTGAGCCATTTGAAAACCACGGGACAGTATGTGCTGCTGGAAAATCTGCAGGACCCCGCCAATGTGGGGGCGGTCTTCCGCACCGCCGAGGCACTGGGCATTGACGGTATCATTCTCACAGACGGATGCGCTTCCTGCTTTGCGCCAAAAGCGCTGCGTGCCGGCATGGGCGCGATGTTCCGTATACCGATTTTCCGCACATCCGACCCGGTGAGCGATATGCGGGCAGCGGCGGAGCGGAATATGCGTCCGATGGCGGCGGTTCCCCGTGAGAATGCCTCCGATGTGACGGCGGTTCAGTTTTTCCGGGGCGCGATCATGTGTATTGGCAACGAGGGCAACGGACTGACCCAAGCGCTCATTGACGCCTGCCCCGAATCCGTTACCATCCCCATGAACGGTCGTGCCGAATCGCTCAACGCGGCGACCGCCGCGGCGATTCTGATGTGGGAAATGACGCGGGGCTATCTGCGAAAATGACATTTTTTGTGCAGATTTTTAGTTATTCATAAAATATTCAAAAAAATAAGCGGTTCACGCGATATACTATATATCAATTATACCGACAATCAAAAGGAGTGTGCGTAGAAGATTATGATTTCATCCCAGCAGAAAATGACAGCGGACAATGCGGTTTATGGTGTGTGGCTGCAATTGGTTATGGGGGAAGGCAGTCGGAAAGTACCGCTGCTGCTGGATTATTTTGGCTCGTGTCAGGCGGTATATGAATCGGACGATATCGAGCGTCGGTTAAGCGGCTTGCTGGTACCGGGCGAAATGAAGAAAATGGAAGAGACGTCGCTTGATCAGGCGGAGGAAATCATAGAGGCGTGCGCCCGGCTGCGCTATCGGGTACTGACGCCGGATGATGCCGCCTATCCCAGTCGACTGCGCAACATTTTCGATTATCCGGCGGCATTGTATATTAGCGGCGAATGGCCTTCGATTGACGACGAGGTGTGTATTGCGATGGTGGGAACCCGCCGCGCCAGTCGTTACGGCTATGATACCGCCATGAACATTGCCCGCGATCTTTCCGCCTGTGGTGCCATTGTGGTCAGCGGCTGCGCCCGAGGCATCGATACGGCGGCGCATCAGGGCGCATTGATCGGCGGGGGGAAAACGATGGGCGTGCTGGGGTGCGGCATCAATACCCGCTATAATATGCAGAACGAAGGGCTGCGCCAAGTGATTTCCGCCAGCGGTGCGATCATTTCGGAATTTCCGCCGGGAGCGCCGCCGCTGAACTATCATTTTCCCATTCGCAACCGTCTGATTTCGGCTTTGACGCTGGGGGTGGTGGTCGTAGAAGCGGGCGACAGGAGCGGTTCGCTGATTACCGCCAATCTGGCGTTGGAACAGGGCAGAGACGTCTTTGCCGTGCCTGGTCAGGTCAGCAGTCCGATGGCAAAAGGCGTCAACAGGCTGATCTTCGACGGCGCCAAACCGATTGAAGACGCGTATGGGGTGCTGGAGGATTATGTGGTGCAGTTTCCGCATAAAATCCATCTGGAATATTTCGGACGGAATAGGCGGGTGCATGACAGGGGCGTGCGTCCTAAGTGGGAACGGGAGCAGGTGGAGAAGCGGAAGAGTCATCCTGCAGCGGTCGGGTCGGTACTGTCAGCTCAGGGAGTCAAACCTCGTCTCACGGAGATGGAGGCAGCTGCCGACCGTATGCCCGAACCGGAAAAAAATGCGCCGGTGGGAATGTCGGAAAACGCGATGAAGGTGATGCGCGTACTCAGCAGCACACCCAAGCAGCCGGAGGACATTGCCGCGGAATCGGGTGTTCCTGCGGCGGAACTCATGAAATGCCTTACGGAACTGGAACTGTACGGTAAGGTGCGAATTTTACCCGGAAAGAGATATACGGGAATCAAATAGTGTTCCCACAAGCGAGAAGGCTCAAGAATAAAGAAAGGCATGATCGATTTGTCGAAATTGGTTATTGTGGAGTCGCCTGCCAAGGCGAAGACCATCAAAAAATATCTGGGGTCGGGGTATGATGTCATTGCATCGATGGGTCATGTGCGCGACTTGCCCAAGAGCCGTCTGGGCGTGGATGTCAAGCATGACTTCAAGCCCAAATACGAGATCATCAAGGGCAAGGAAGAACTGGTGGAAAAGCTCCGGAAGGCAGCGGAAAAAAGCGATTTTGTGTATCTCGCCACCGACCCTGACCGTGAAGGAGAGGCGATTTCGTGGCACCTGGCATATATTCTGGGATTGGATCTGAATGATCAGAACCGCGTGACATTCAATGAGATTACCAAGGGAACAGTGCAAAGCGGTATTGCACATCCGCGCTGCATTGATATGAAGCTGGTCAACGCACAGCAGTGCCGACGTCTGCTGGACAGAATTGTGGGGTATCGTCTGAGCCCGTTTGTCTCGCAGAAGATACGGCGGGGACTGTCGGCGGGCAGGGTGCAGTCGGTGGCGGTGCGCGTGATTTGCGACAGGGAAGAGGAAATCCGTGCCTTTGTGCCGGAGGAATACTGGACCATTGAGGGAAAATTTATCCCCAAAGGCAGCCGTAAGGCGTTTCCGGCGCAGTTTTACGGTACCGCCGCCGACGGCAAGCTGTCCATCCGCACCAAAGAGCAGGCGGACGGGATTCTGTCGGAGCTCGAACAGGCGGAATTTGCCGTGTCCAAGCTCAAAAAGGGAACCCGCCGCAAAACCCCCGCGCCGCCCTTTATTACCTCCACCTTGCAGCAGGAGGCAAGCCGCAAACTCAATTTCCAGAGCCGCCGTACCATGAAGGTAGCGCAGGAATTGTATGAAGGCGTCGAGATTGAAGGCATGGGCGCGGTGGGTATCATTACCTACATGAGAACCGATTCGCTCCGCATTTCCGACGACGCCCGCGCCGAAGGCGTGGAATATATCCGTAATCGCTGGGGTGAAAAGTATCTCCCGTCCAAGCCTTACAGCTTCAAGACCAAGGCTGGCGCACAGGACGGACATGAAGCCATCCGTCCCACCATGCCCTCGCTGGATCCCGAACGCATCAAGGACAGCCTGACGTCGGACCAGTACAAGCTCTACAAGCTGATCTGGTCACGCTTTACCGCTAGTCTGATGGCACAGTGCGTGCATGATACCGTCAGCGTGGACATCGCGGCGGGCAAGTATCTTTTCAAGGCGTCAGGCTACACGGTCAAATTTGACGGCTATACGGTGCTGTATGAGGAGAGCAAGGACGAGGACGACGAAAACAGCGGCGCACTTCCTCCGCTGGAAGAGGGAATGCCGCTCAAGGTCAAAGAAATCGGCGGACAGCAGCATTTCACGCAGCCCCCCGCACGGTATACCGAAGCCACGCTCATCAAGGCGCTCGAAGAAAACGGCATCGGTCGTCCCTCCACTTATGCGACGATTATCACAACTGTGGTAGGGCGGGAATACGTTGTGCGCGACGGCAAGGCGCTGCGTCCCACGGAACTCGGCGAACTGGTGAATAAGCTGCTCAAGGAGCGTTTTTCTAAATTTGTCAACCTGAAATTCACGGCGGGCATGGAGCGCAATCTCGACAGCATTGCCGACGGCTCCAAGGAATGGATTGAGACGCTGGGCGAGTTTTACGGGGATTTCGAGCAGAATCTCTCCGACGTCAAGAAGGCGATGGAGGGAATCGACATGAAGATTCCCGATGAGGAAACCGACATCGTCTGTGAGAAATGCGGACGTAAAATGGTGATTAAAACGGGTCGTTACGGCAAATTCATTGCCTGTCCCGGCTTCCCGGAATGCCGCAATATCAAGAAGATTGTCCATGAAATTGATGCAGAATGTCCCAAGTGCGGCGCGAAAGTCGTGCAGAAGAAGTCCAAACGCGGCAAGGTGTTTTACGGCTGCGGGCGGTATCCCGACTGCGACTTTGTGTCGTGGGATGAACCCACCCGCGAGAAATGTCCGCAGTGCGGCAGGATTCTCTATAAAAAGCAGACCAAGAAAATCAACAAGCTGTATTGCGCCGAGAAGGAGTGCGGTTACAGCCGGAATCTCGAGACAACGGAGGAAGGTGCCGAATGAGTGTGACCGTTGTCGGCGCGGGACTGGCAGGGTGCGAAGCGGCGTGGCAGTGCGCGGAAAAGGGCGTGCAGGTGCGGCTTTACGAGATGAAGCCGGTCAAGTTTACCCCCGCCCACAAAAATCCCGATTTTGCCGAACTGATCTGTTCCAACTCGCTCAAAGCGGCGCGGATCGATTCGGCAGCGGGTCTGATGAAGGAGGAAATGCGGCGGCTGGGATCGCTGCTGCTCCGGGTGGCGGATGAATGCGCGGTTCCGGCGGGCGGTGCGCTGGCGGTGGACCGGAATGCTTTTGCCGCCAAGGTGACTGCCGCGATACGGCGTCATCCGCGGATTGAGGTAATCGAACAGGAGGTCACCGCGATTCCGGAAGATGAGGTGGT
>CAMJHU010000140.1 GCA_946405565.1 uncultured Clostridia bacterium | reverse complement strand
GGGAAATAGTATTGACAACCTTTTGGAATCGTATTACAATAAATGCAAAATGGAGATTTATATGGTTCCTATCAAAAGACAGAACGAAAGGGGAAGAATTGATTATGTCAGATATTCTTTATCCAACCCCGCACATTGCCGCCCAGCCGGCGGACTTTGCCCGCACGGTGCTGATGCCGGGCGACCCGCTGCGAGCCGCGTTTATTGCCCAGACTTATCTGGAGGACGCGGTGCTGGTGAATAATGTGCGCGGCATTCAGGGCTATACGGGACTGTATCAGGGAAAGCGTGTGTCGGTGATGGCGAGCGGTATGGGAATGCCGTCCATCGGCATTTACAGCTATGAACTGTTCCGAATATTCGGTGTAAAGAACATTATCCGGGTTGGCACGGCGGGAGCGATTTCGCCCGACGTCCATGTGCGGGATATCGTCGTGGCGATGGGCGCCTGCACCAATTCAAACTATGCCTCCCAGTACAGACTGCCCGGCACCTTTGCGCCCACGGCGAGCTATCCGCTGATGAAGACCGCGATTGACGCGGCTCAGGCAAAAGGTGTGAGATATCACGTCGGCAATTGCCTGTCGTCCGATACCTTTTATTGCGACGATGATACGGCAGTGGGACAGTGGGCGAAGATGGGCGTGCTGTGTATCGAAATGGAAGCCGCGGCGCTTTATATGAACGCGGCGCGGTGCGGCGGAAACGCGTTGGCGCTCTTTACGGTTTCCGACCATATTCTGACGGGAGAGGTCACAACCGCCGAAGAACGGCAGACGTCTTTTACGGATATGATGGAGATTGCGCTGGAAACCGCGCTGAAAGAAAAGGAGTGAGTGGGACATGAATCATTTTGGCAAGATCAAGCGGGTATTTCTGATCGTTCTCGACAGTCTGGGTGCGGGCGAAATGCCCGACGCGGCGGCATTTGGGGATCAGGGAGCCCATACGCTGCGCAGTCTGTCAGGCTCGAAGGAACTGGTGATTCCTCACTTGCGGGAACTGGGCATCGGCAATATCGACGGACTGGGATTCCTCGGCACGACGGATACGCCAAAGGCGGCGTTCGGCAGACTTGGCGAGCTTTCCAACGGCAAGGATTCCACCGTGGGACATTGGGAAATGGCGGGCGTGGTATCGCCGAATCCGCTGCCTACTTTTCCCGACGGGTTCCCGCCGGAGATCATCGAACCCTTCTGCGCGCTGACCGGTCGGGGCGTATTGTGCAACAAGCCCTGCTCCGGGACGCAGGTCATCGAGGAATACGGCGAGCGGCATATGCGCACAGGAGAACTGATTGTTTACACTTCGGCTGACAGTGTGTTCCAGATCGCGGCGCACGAGGACGTGGTGCCGGTGGAGGAGCTGTACCAATATTGTCAAGCGGCACGGAAACTGCTGGTGGGAAAATACGGCGTGGGTCGGGTGATTGCCCGCCCGTTTACGGGGCAGCCGGGCAGCTTTACCCGCACGAGCCGCCGTCATGACTATTCTCTCGCACCGCCTTCGGAGACCGTGCTGGACGTACTCAAGGCGGCGGGATACGCGGTGATATCGGTGGGTAAGATCAAGGATTTGTTTGCCGAGCGGGGTCTGACGCGTATGTTTGTCACCAGCGGCAACGCCGGCGGCATGGTGCGGACAACGGAGCTGGTCAATACCGATTTCAACGGGCTGTGCTTCGTGAATCTGGTGGATTTTGATATGCTCTACGGTCATCGGCAGGATGTGAATGGTTATGCGCGCGCACTCAGCGCGTTTGACCGGTGGCTGGGGAATTTTCTGCCAAAGCTGCGGGAGGACGACCTGCTCATGATCACCGCCGATCACGGGTGTGATCCGGCTGACGACAGCACCGACCATACGCGGGAATATGTGCCGCTGCTGGTGTATGGCAAAAAAATTCTGCCGGTCAATCTCGGTACGCAGCAGGGCTTTACCAATATTGCGGCGACGATCGCCGATCTCTTTGATGTGGCGTATGACTGTCCGGGACTGAGCTTTTTCGGAGAACTGACCGAAATGCCCATGCACCTGGCGGGTGCCGCGATGCGTGCGCGGGAAAAGGCATATGCGCCCTATTCGGGCTATACGGTAGGAGCGGCGCTGCTGGCGGACAGCGGCAGGGTTTACACCGGCTGCAATATGGAAAACAGTGCCTATGCGCCGTCACTTTGCGCGGAACGCGCTGCCTTTGCGCAGGCGGTGAGCGCGGGGGAGAGGGGATTCCGCATGATCGCGATTGCGGGCGGTCTTTCCACCGCTGACGGCTCGATCACCGAAATCTGTCCGCCCTGCGGCGTCTGCCGTCAGGTCATGCAGGAATTCTGTGAACCGGACTTCCCCGTGGTGTTGGTGAAGCCGCGTTTATACGGTCGGTATGAGGATGTGGAAATTCATACGCTGCGTGAGTTGCTGCCATTGGGTTTTCAATTTACTGCCCACAACTGAAGCACCGGATTCCTTTCCAATGTCAATAACGAAATAACTGTCACTCCCTCCGTCACCCGTCCGTTTTGCTGACGGATGACGGAGGGAGTGATTAAGTTGCGGACAGTGATTGGTGATGGGGGTTAATGGAGCAAAAGAAAATCCGACCACAGAAGCCGTCAATGTAACGTGCGCAGACCTTTTGGGTAGCGATTCTTGAGTCTGCCGCCGGAAGCCTTGCCGAAGCCGGTGACGGTATTCCCGCAAGCCACGGCAGTAAAGCCCTTCAAGCCGGCGGATGACGTGGGCAGATCGATTTCCTCCCCATGCAGAAAGGCAGACAGTGCCGCGCTGTCGGGTGCAAATGATACAGTCCGGCGGCATTCTTCGGGCTTCATTGCCATAAAGAGCGCATGGGAGGGTTCGATTCTCCCCCGCATCACATCCCCCAGCAGCACACCGCCGCGCAATATGCCCAGCCCCCGCAGGTCGGGAATGTTGTGGAGCGTCATTGGCTGGAGATAGCAGGATTCACCGATCCGGACAATTTCTCCGTAAGGCGCACAGGTAAAGCATTCCTCAAAGAGCGCGGCAGCACGTTTTTCGGTGTCATTCGGCTTGGAAATTTTCATGGAATCCGTGAAGAAACCGGAACTTTTTCCGCCTGTTTTCCGGAGTCGGGCGACAAAATGCCCCTCACCGCCGTCCATCGGGAAGATACGGCGGGCAAGGGTCAGATCAAAAGCATCGCTGCGGTTGAATCCGGGGCGTCCGAATGTCACGCCGCTGTCCTCCATCACAAATTCCGGATGACGCTCCAGAAAGGCGGCTGCCACATCCTCATTCTCGCAAAAAGAAAAGGTACAGGTGGAATACACCAGTACCCCTCCTTCACGCACGCATTCCGCCGCGCTCTCCAGAATCGCCAGCTGCCGCACCGCGCAGGCTTTGGAGTGTTCCGGCGACCATTCGCTGACGGCAGCAGGATCGCGGCGGAACATCCCTTCTCCTGAACAGGGCGCGTCCACCAGCACCTTGTCGAAAAAGCCGGACAGTTTCGCCGCGAGTATGTCGGGGTGCGTGTTGGACACCACGGCGTTTCTAACCCCCATGCGTTCGAGATTGGAGAGCAGAATCTGCGCCCGTTTCTTCACATATTCGTTGCTCCACAGAAGCCCCTCGCCCTGTAAAGCAGCCGCCATCTGCGTGGATTTGCCGCCCGGCGCGGCACATACATCCAGCACGCGGTCGCCCGGCTGGGGATTCAGCACCGTCACGGCAGACATGGCGGACGGTTCCTGCGAATAGAACGCCCCCGCGTGATGCCACGGGGAACGGCCGACGCTTCCCTCTGACGAACGCAGATAAAAGCCGTCCGGTGCAAAGGGACACGGTTCCAGCGCCAGTCCCAGACGTTCCCTTTCCGCAACCGGGAATTTCAGCGTGTTGACGCGGATACCCCGTTCGTGCGGCTGCGCCATACAGGTCAGATAATCGTCATATTCCGTGCCGAGCATTTCCTTCATTTCGCCCAGAAAGGCGGTATGTAACGCTGCTTCCATATAAAATCCATTCACTCCCCTGAAATAAAATATTACAAAGGAAGACGCACCTCAAAGGCACTGCCTCTCCCCTCTTCGCTTCTGACTGTTATCTCTCCCCCCGCCAGTTCCACAATACGCTTGACAATCGCCAGTCCCAGACCGTTGCCGTCGGCTTTGCGGGAGGTGTCGCCCTGGTAGAATTTATCAAAGATACGGCGGACGGTTTCCGCGTCCATGCCTTCGCCGCTGTCGATAACATCCACCAGCGCGAATCCGTCACGCTGACGGCAGACAATCCGGATGGTGCCACCGTCCGGCGAAAACTTGATGGCGTTGCCGATCAGATTGAGCCACAACTGCGTGAGCATTTCTTCATTGAAGGTATAGGAAACCTCTTCCAGCATGAGTTCCGGCTCGATCGCATGACCGCCCCATTCCTTTTCCAGCAGCAGCACCACATGGCGAAGCTGTTCGTCGAGATAAAACGTGGTTTTATCGGTGACAATCTGCTGGTTTTCAAAATTGGTCAGCAGCAGGATATTGGATGAAAGGCGTGCCAGACGGTCGGATTCATAGGCGATGATGTCGGTGTATTCGCGGCGCTGTTCAGAAGACAGAAACGGCTGCTCATTGTCCTTCTGAAGCTGGCGCGCAAAGCCGCGGATAGAAACAATCGGCGTTTTGAATTCGTGGGAAAAATTATTGATGAAGTCGTTGCGGAAAAGCTCAGTCGCCTCCAGTTCCCCTGCCATGTCATTGAAGCTCTGAATCAGCCGCCCCAGTTCCCTGACCGGCGTTTTATCGGATACACGGACACGGTAGTTGCCCGCGCTGACTTCCTGATGTGCCGCGATGAGACGGCGAAGGGGATTCAGAAACAGCCGTCCCGCAAAGGAAGAGAGTACCGTACCGATCAGCAGACACGCCAGCATGGCAATAATCGGCAGAATAACCGGGGTCAACAGGACTTGCGGCAAAACCCCCAGCTTGTAGAGCAGAATCACGATGACCGTGGTAATGAGTACCGCCGACACAAACACCGCAAAAACCAGCAACGTAAAGGTTTTCAGCAGTGAGCGGAAGGTTTTCTTGTCCTCGGCAGTGAACGCCGGTTTCACTGCGGAAACGCTTTTTTTCATCCCTTTGCCACCGCCTTGTAACCCAGTCCCCGCACGGTGACAATTTCAAAATCCCCGTTGTCCTTGAAGCGCTCCCGCAGACGGTTGATATGCACATCCACCGTGCGTTCGTCGGTGTCGCTGTCCATATCCCACAGTTCGTCCATGAGCTGACGGCGGGTAAAGACCTTGTTCTGATAAGACAGCAGCTTGAAGATCAGCAGAAATTCCTTTTGGGGCAGTACACTGATCATCCCGTTCCGCTCCACCGTCATTGCGTCAAAACTGAATTTGGTGGAGCCGATGACAATGCAGTGTTCGCTCGCAATCTTAGCGCGGCGCAGCAAAGCGTTAATGCGCAGCAGCATTTCCTCTTCGTCCACGGGCTTGACCATATAATCGTCCGCGCCCGAACCGAATCCTTCCCGCTTGTCCGCCATCGTTTCCTTGGCTGTCACCATGAGGATAGGAATCTCACTGCCACCGCTGCGCATGAGTCGGGTAAATTCATAGCCGTCCATACGGGGCATCATCACATCCAGCACAATGAGATCCACCTGTCTGCGCTCCAGCAAATCCAGCGCTTCCACACCGTCACAGGCGGAAATCACGTTGTAACCGTTCTGCGACAGCACGGTTTCCATCAGTCGGCGGGTATTTTTGTCGTCCTCTACCACCATGACGTTGAACATCTTTTGATACCTCCCTTACCTTTGTAAAATCAAGATAAAAAAACAAAATTCGCAAAACACGCAGCCGATCTGTATAAAAAGCCCTGTCGCTGCTCATACTAAGCAACGGAAGGGAGGCTTTTCAAAATGAGCCATTATTCTAATAACCAACAGAGTCAGAACCAAAAGAACAAGCGGAACAATCTCAACAGCCAGTCCATGCAGGATTGTCAGAACAACACCGGTTCTCGCGGGCATCAGAACGGAAACCCCACCGACTGCGGCGGTCAGAACAGCGAA
>CAMJHU010000139.1 GCA_946405565.1 uncultured Clostridia bacterium | reverse complement strand
TCTGTAACCTGTCCGGAAAACAGACAGAGCTTTCACATTGCAATACGAAAATACCAACTGAAAATGGTACAATATCCGTGAGAGAAGGCAGGTGGAAACGTTGGCTCAGAACAGCAAGCATGATTGGGATGACGACCGAAGCTACGCGGAAATTCTGCAGGCGAATCTGGCGTTGATTCAGCAGTTCCGGTTGATAGACGATACGTTTTTTGCGGTGTGCTTTGAGAACAGACCCGATCTGATGGAATTTGTACTGCGCATTATTCTTGACAAGGACGATCTGCATGTGACGGAAATGAAAACACAGTATTCCATCCGGAACCTCAGCGGTCATTCGGTACAGCTGGACTCGTTTGCCACAGACAGCAGCGGCAAAAAATATAATATTGAGGTACAGCGGGCGGATGCCGGCGCAAATCCAAAACGCGCCAGATATCACAGCAGCTTGCTGGACAGTCATCTGTCCCTGCAAAAGGGAAAAGCCTATCAGGATTTGCCGGAAAACTATGTGATTTTTCTGACCGAAAACGATATATTCGGTGACGGTCTGACGATCTATCATATCGAGCGGGTTCTGGTGGAAAAAGGAAGGTCATTTCACGACGGTTCCCATATTATTTATGTGAACGCGGCGCAGGAAAGTGACAGTGCATTGGGAAAACTGATGAAGGATTTCATGTGTTCCGACCCGAATGACATGAATTACACCGAGATAGCAGCGGTAACAAAATATTTCAAACAAAATGAACAGGGGGTAAAGCATATGTGTCAGATCATGGAAACCGCTATCAATGATTCCTATCGCGCCGGCATTGCCAAAGGACGCGAACAGGGGCGCGAAGAAGGGCGCGAGCAAGGGCGCGAACAGGGTCGCGAGCAGGAGCGGCTTCTTGCCGAAGCCAGAAGAAAAGCCGAGTTCCGGGCGCTTGCTTTGCTCAAGGAAGGACTTTCGGTGGAAAAGGTCGCGGAATTGACCCAACTGACCGTGGAAAATGTACAGGAGCTGGCGGATATTATTCTGTAACCTGTCCGGAAAACAGACAGAGCTTTCACATTGCAATACGAAAATACCGAAAAGTTTTGGATTTTCGTATTGCAATCTTTTCGTTTATCGGGTATGATGAGTATATCCATATGGCAAAGGGGTCGTTATCGTATGAGATTATTGCTCGCAGAGGACGAAAAATCGCTGTCCAAGGCACTGACAGTGATTCTGGAAAAAAACAACTACGCCGTGGACGCCGCTTATGACGGGGTGGAAGCGCTGGATTATCTCGCCACGGGACAGTACGACGGCATGATACTCGATGTGATGATGCCGCGTATGGACGGTATCGCCGTGCTGAAAACCATCCGCGCCAGGGGAAACAACCTGCCCGTACTGATGCTCACCGCCAAAGCCGAAATCGACGACCGCGTGATGGGTCTGGACTGCGGCGCCAACGATTATCTCACCAAGCCCTTCGACACCAAGGAACTGCTGGCGCGCATCCGTGCCATGACGCGGGCGCAGTCGGGCGGCTCCAATGCCGTGCTGACGATGGGAAATATCTCCCTTGACCGCACGACCTTTGAGCTGTCCTCTCCGACCGGCAGCTTCCGGCTCGCCAACAAGGAGTTTCAGGTCATGGAGCTGCTCATGTGCCATCCACGGCAGCTGATCTCCACCGAAATGATGATGGAGAAAATCTGGGGACTGGACAGCGACGCCGAAATCAATGTCGTGTGGGCTTACATCTCCTATCTGCGCAAAAAGCTCACGGCTCTCGGCGCCAATATCAAAATCAAAGCCTCGCGCAACGCGGGCTATTCGCTGGAGGTGGCGGAATGATCCGGAAACTGCGGCTGAAATTTATCGCCATCTCGCTGCTGTCGGTTTTTCTGGTGCTGCTGGTCATTATGGGTACCGTGAATATCATGAACTACCGCCGCATTGTCAAAGACAGTGAAAGCGTGCTGACCGTGCTGGCGGAGAACCACGGGGAATTCCCCGGGCGGACGCTGGATTTTTTTGATAATGACAGCGATAGTGACAGCAATACCGGCAAAAACAACCGGCAGCGGAAACACGGCGATCTGTTCTTTTCCGACCAGATTTTTTCGCCCGAAATGCCTTATGAATCGCGCTATTTTACCGTCTATCTCAACAGCAGCGGCAAGGTGACAACCGTGGATACCGGCAAAATTGCCGCCGTGAACAGCGAGGACGCGGCGGATTATGCCGAAGCGGTGTGCCGGAAACGCTCCTGCACCGGATTTCTGGAGCATTACCGCTACCTTCGCCAGACCGATGAGGACGACGGCATGATGATCCTCTTTCTGGACTGCCGCAAAAATCTATCGTCGTTCCGCTCCTTTCTTCTGTACAGCGTGTTCGGTTCCCTGGGCGGTATGATCGCCTTTGCCGTGCTGGTAGTGCTGCTCTCACGTATGGTGATGAAACCCGTGCAGGAGAGCTACGAGAAGCAGAAATCCTTTATCACCGACGCCGGACACGAAATCAAAACCCCCCTCACCATCATCGACGCCGACGCCTCTATTCTCGAAATGGAGTGCGGCGAGGACAACGAGTGGATTGCCGACATCCGCGCACAGACCCGCCGTCTGACCGCGCTCACCAAAGATCTGATCTATCTCTCCCGCATGGAGGAATCGCAGAATCCCGTACAGATGATTGAGTTCCCGCTGTCCGATGTACTCACCGAAACCGCTCAATCCTTTCAGGGGCTTGCCAAGGTGCAGGAAAAGACCTTCGGGATCGACGTGCCGCCTATGATGAGCTATTACGGGGATGAAAAAGCCGTTACCCAGCTGATCTCCATTCTGCTGGACAACGCCCTCAAATATTCCGATGAGAAAGGACGCATCTCGCTCAAAGCATTTCCCAAGGGCAAAGGCGTGTGCATTGAGGTCTATAATACCGCCGAAAGTGTGGACGCCTCACGTCTCGACCGTCTCTTTGACCGCTTCTACCGCGCCGACGCCTCCCGGAACTCCCAGACTGGCGGCTACGGTATCGGTCTTTCCATCGCCAAGGCGGTTGCCGAGGCACACAAAGGGAAAATTTCCGCGTCCTCTTCGGACGGAAAATCGCTGACCATCACGGTGGTACTCCCGTGAGGAAAGGAGCCGCCGCATGAAATGGACGGATCATTACACCAAGGCATTTGCCCTGAGTTATGACGACGGGGTGTATCAGGATATCCGGCTGGTGGAGATTCTCAACCGGTACGGTCTGAAAGCCACCTTCAATCTCAATTCCGGTCTGATGAACGACCCTTCCTCGGCATGGGAAGCCGAAGGGGTGCGGGTGGAACGAATGCCGCCTGACCTTCTGCCGTCCCTCTATCAGGGTCACGAAATCGCTTCCCACCTGACAAGGCATCAGAATCCCATCGGACTGGACAATGCCGCGCTGCGCGCGGATATTCTCCGCGACAAGACGGCGCTTGAAGCGCTGTTCGACTGCCAAGTGACCGGCTTTGCCTATCCCTTCGGCGCCGCTGACAGCCGCGTGGAAGCTGTGCTGGCGGAATGCGGCATTTCCTATGCACGCGGCGTGCAATCCACCTATACCTTCGAGCCGCCGTCCGATCTGCTGCATATCTCCCCCACCTGCCGCCACAAGGAGGAGAACCTGTTTGATCTGACGGAACGCTTCATCGCCTTGCAGCCTGACCGCCCGCAGATTTTCCTGCTGTGGGGTCACAGCTACGAATTCGATATGCAGCAGGGCTGGGAACGCTTCGAGCGCTTCTGTGAACGCATGGCGGGGCATGACGACATTTTTTACGGAACCTGTTCCGACATATTCGGTGCGCTGCGCACCGGTGAAAGGAGGTGACAGATATGGATCAGAAGCTGCAGGCGGCACTCGAAAAGCTCAAGAGCGCCGCGGGTACCATCCGGAGCAAGGAAGACGCCATTGATTTTCTGGTGAAGGAAACCAAGCTGCCCAAGGCGGAATGTGAAAAGGCATTTGACGCGGTGGCAAAGGTGGATTTCAAGGATCTGGCGGGTAAACTGCCCGATGGAATTACCGACAAAATCGCCGACAAGATTCCCGGCGGTCTGGGCAAAAAACTCGGACTGTAAGCGTGAAAACGGGAAAAAATCTGTTCTGTTCGACAAATTGTGAGCCGTTTTCATCCGCGCATGAGATATAATCTATCCCACCGATAGATGTTACTCATGCGCTTTTTCTTTTTCCCCGATTTCGTCAAAAAAACATAGAAAGGATGACCATTGCAAATGCCCGTAATATTGGAATCATCAGACGGCGAACTCACCGTACTCATCCAGGGAGAAATCGATCATCACACGGCGGCGGCACTTCGCGAGGAAATCGACCGCGCTGTGGACAGCCTCAAGCCCGAAGTGCTGGCGCTGGATTTCAGCGGGGTGGGATTTATGGATTCGTCAGGCATCGGACTGATTATGGGACGGTTTCAGAATGTCCGAGCCTATGGCGGTACGCTGCGTGTCGTCAATCCACCGCCCATGGTGGCGCGCATGATGCGTCTGGCCGGCATGGGACGGTTGGGCGTTTTATGAAACGCTGTTCCATGAGCGTGTATAT
Organism: uncultured Clostridia bacterium; assembly: GCA_946405565.1. Lineage (GTDB taxonomy): Bacteria > Bacillota > Clostridia > Oscillospirales > Acutalibacteraceae > RUG762. The sequence continues at coordinate 1,546 of CAMJHU010000139.1, read as the reverse complement.
TACCCATACAGAGAAAGGAACTGAAACACATATGAGAGGAAAAGTGATTCCCCAAAATGAGATGAAGCTGGTGATTCCCAGCCGGTCCGCTAACGAGAGCTTTGCCCGCGCTGCCGTGGCTGCCTTTATGTCCCAGCTGGACCCCACCGTGGAGGAAATGACCGACATCAAAACCGCTGTTTCGGAAGCAGTTACCAACTGCATCGTCCACGCCTATCGCGATACCATCGGCAAAATCTGGATCGACGCCGCCATTTATGACGACGGACGCATCGTGGTACAGATCAAGGACAAGGGCTGCGGCATTCCCGACGTGGCTCAGGCACGTCAGCCCCTCTTTACCACCGGCGGCAGTGAGCGCGCCGGTCTCGGCTTTGCGGTGATGGAAAGCTTCACCGATCGCATGACCGTCCGTTCCGCCGTGGGCAAAGGCACCACCGTCACCCTCGAAAAACGCGTCGCGCAGAGATATCGCCATGACAGCTGAGCAGGACAGGCTCGTCACCGAAAACATAGGACTCGTCCATGCCTGCGCCAAGCGCTACTGCGGACGCGGCGTCGATTACGACGACCTCTATCAGTCGGGCTGCGAGGGACTGGTCAAGGCGGCAGCCGGATTTGACAGCAGCCGCGGCGTGAAGTTCTCCACCTACGCCGTGCCGGCGATTCTCGGTGAAATGCGGCGGCTGTTCCGGGACGGCGGAGCGATGCGGGTATCGCGCAGTCTGCGTGATCTGGGTCTGAAAATCCGACGCGCCGGTGAAGCTTTTGAAAACGAATACGGCAGAGAACCCACCGTGGGAGAACTCGCGGCACTGCTGGATGTGGAACCCGAAAGTGTCGCCGAGGCAATCGAGGCGGCACGTCCCGTGCTGTCGCTGTCCGCCGCACGCGACGGCGATGAGGCGGACACCGATATCCCTACGCAACGGTTCGATGAGCGTCTGATTGATCTGGTTGCTCTGCGCGAGGTCATCGCGGGGCTGCCCGAACAAGATCGGGCGTTGATCCGGCTGCGCTATTTCAACGGCTGCACACAGAATGAAGTCGCTTGTCGTCTGGGTATGACACAGGTGCAGGTGTCACGGCGGGAGCGAAAAATACTTGAAATTTGCCGACAATCAATGTCATAAGCGTGACATATATTGGTATAATATCTCTTGTTAGGCTAACATTGAAAATAATTTACAGATAATTCATATATTTTTACGCTTTATGCGTGTTTTTGTGTTGCAAAAAATTAAATAGTGTTGTATAATGAACATGGGCAAGTGGTATGGTTTGTAATCACATCATGCAGAACGTGCTGCCATGAAAACGATACCGCTCTCTCCCTTACTGTTTTTCACTCGGTCGGATCCATCCTACAGTTCGCGGGAGTGAAGCAGTCAGATTGTTGCTGAAAAACGGTCTTACTCCTTTGGACAACCGCTAAAGAACAATCAAATTTTATTAGAGGTGATATGAAATGCCACGAATCATAGGTGGAGAAAAGAACAACATTGTAGGTGAAAACATTCGGATTCTGCGTGTCACTCGCAGAATG
>CAMJHU010000138.1 GCA_946405565.1 uncultured Clostridia bacterium | reverse complement strand
TGCCAAAGGGACTCGTCCCTTTGGAATCCCCGCCGCCTAGGGAAAAAACGCGGCTAATTGGACGCGTGATGGGAACGGTTCTGTTCCACCCGTGCTTTGAGCTGAGCATAGGTCACGCCGTACTGCTTCGCGATATCGCGGGCATAACTCTGACCGCAGGGCGGCGCCAGCGATACCTTATAGGAGCGCTGTCCGTTGTCAATGCCCGTGATCAGACTGGCAACCGCGCTGTCGCCCGGCATGGAGCGGTTGAGTTCGTCCAGATTCATCGCCAGATCGTGCATATGGGTATTGAAGATGGTGCGTGCGCCGAGCAGATGCAGCGCTTTGACCACGTCCTTGGCGATGTAAAGACCTTCCTCAAAATTGGTGGTAGCCAGCGATTCGTTGAAGAGCAGCAGGCTCCGGTCGGTGGCTTCGGAGAAGATATCGCTGATACGGCGGGATTCCTCGCCCAGCCGTCCGAGATCGACGGTACGGTTTTCATCGGCGGGAAAATGGGTGTAGATGCAGTCGGCGGGGGAGAGCATACAGCGCGTGGCGGGGACATACAGTCCGTGCTGCGCCAGCAGGAAGATCAGTCCGATGGCTTGGGTGAAGGTGGTCTTGCCGCCGCGGTTGGGACCGGTCATGATGTAAATGCGGCGCTCGGCACGGAAGTCCACGGTGTTGGGGACGATGTCCAGTGCCTCGCCTTTGAGCTTTTTCAGACCCAGCTTGAGATTGTAAAGCCCGTCGGCGTAGAATTGCCTGCGTTCCGCCGCGAGTACCTCCGGCTTGCACATGGGAATGCCGGCTGCCATCATCTGTTCGGTCAGTTCCGCCCAGCGCAGGTAGAAGGTGAGTTCCGGGATGAGCGAGATCAGGGAATAGCCGCTCACATCCACATATTTGGCAAGTACGTCGTTGAGCTTGCGCACCACCGGCTTGAGCATATCGGTGATGACGGCGTTGAGATTGTTCATGAGGGGGTTGGTTTCGGCGTCGCTGAGGGTGTAGACCTTGGCAAGACCGGTCAGTGCGCCGCGAGCCCCTGAATGCTTGGGAACACCGATGATGCCGGTGCTTGTATTGGGAACGTGGTATTTCATGGAAGTGACGTCGGTGCCGTCGTGAAGACCGTCTTTGGACGCGGCGAATTCGTAGAAATGGGACAGCACACCCGCGCGGGTATAGGGCGCGTTGTTGATGGACACCACGCCGACTTCCACCGGCGCGAGCGTCCGGTTGAGATTCACGCCCAGCGTGACGCTTTTGATCTGACCGGTTTCGCTGACCACCCGTTTGATGTCCTCTTTGAGCGCCGGAAATCCGCTGTCCGAGTCGATATGCCGCACCAGCCCCAGCAGCGCTTTGAGACCTTCGGAATGGATTTCGTTGCTTTCGAGAATCTGTTTGATGCCGGTCACACAGTCGATATAGGAATCGAGTTCGTTCAGGCGGTTGATGATCTGCCAGATACTCGTTGCCTCGCTGTCGCGGGCGTGCTTGTGCAGACTTTTGAGAAATTCGAGCTGATCGAGCAGCGCCGCCATATTCTGCCGGAGCCCCGGATGGCGCAGGATGTCGTCAAACACATCCACGCGGTACTGCACGACCTGCGGTTCGGCAGGCATTTGCCGCAGCATAGCGGCGATGACATTGCGGTCGTACTCCTTGGGGGAAAGGCTGGCACAAAGGAATTCCAGCGAGAGATCGTTGCAGCAATCCTCTCCCAGTTCTTTGAAATTCCGTGGGCAGTCGGAAGGCCACATCAGACTGAAATCCGCCACGGCGAATCACTCCTTTTCATACGCTTAAAAATCACCCGGTTCCAGATGGTACACGGTGTCAAAATTCTTGTTGGTGGCGACGTCCATTGTGAAATCGCTCTGATGATACACCACGGACCAGTATACGGTGCTTGCTGCGGTTTGTTTTCATACAGGATAACCTCCTTGAATTTTATGGAAAAATCAATGAAGGTCTGTGTCATCTTTCCATTCGACGGATAAATCAAACATCGCGGGGTCTTGGACGTTCAGTTCATATCTGACGCCGTGCAGGTCAAAGATAGCTTTGACGATGGAAAGACCCAGCCCGTTGCCCTTGTGATGGCGGCTTTGATCGACGCGGTAATAGGGCTGCCAGATGGCTTTTTGCTGGGCTTTGGTAAGCGGCTGGCAGGGATTGGCAATCCGGAAGGATTTGCCGGTGACGTGGATGCGGATGTCACTGCCCGGCAGCGCGTATTGCACGGCGTTGTCGATCAAGTTCTGGAGCGCGGTGCGAATCAGTGTCCTGTCGGCGGAGATGAGGTTGTCGCCGCTGTGAGCGGGCAGAATGGTTTTGCCTTCGGGCAGTTTCTGATAATCCGCGAGAAGATCCTCCGTCAGTTCCCACAGATCAAAAGTCGTGCGGGTGAGGGTCATCTGATCGGAATCCAGCTTGCTGAGATTGAGCATATTATGCACCAGCGCGTTGATGCGGTCGGTCTGCTCGATGATTTTATCGAGATAGCGGTCGCGTTCGCCGCTGTCGATGTCCTCTTTGAGACTGTACGCGTAGCCGCTGATGATGAAGAGGGGCGTTTTGATGTCGTGCGCCAGAGCGGTTGTGAGGTCGCGGCGGCGCTGTTCCTGCCGTATCTGCGTGCCGGTGGTGTGCCAGATCATCAGGAAGAGTACCCCGCCGATGGTCAGCAGCACGCCGAATATCACCGCCGCGCCGCCGATCATGCCCTTGGCGCTGCTTTTGATCAGATTGACCTCTCGGGCATATTGCAGCAGGTAGAGCCGGTCGTTTTTTTCGTAATAGCCTTTTTCCACGTTGAAGGTGAACGCGCTGAGAAAGACATAATCCGAGGTGTAGACAATATATTGAGCGGTTCCGGTGGGAATCATGGCGATGTTTTTCTCCCGCTGGCTGTCGGTGAGCCGGTGAATGCAGTCCCGGTTTCGGATGCCGTTCAGAAAGAAGTCTGTGGGAATCAGATTCAGGCGTGACACCCCGTTGCGGAAGATCACCGCGTCGGCGGGAGCGGTGAGATTGGTGGAAAAATCTTCCGCAATGGCGTCTTCGTCAAACCGTTCGCTGTCGCTTTCAGTGCGTACAACCGATACGGTGAGCGGAAATATCTGATCCGCGAAGGTGTAGAATTCGCTGCAAATGAGCGCGTAGGACGAGCCGTCGCCGGGTTCGGTGCGGAGCCATTGAACGATTTTTTCATACTGCGCGTCGGAGAGTGCATTGCGGAGGGTGTGGAAATCCAGAAATCCGTAATCGTCGGGGTAGGTGCCTTTGTCGGTGAGGAACGAATACGTCACCCTGACGCGGTCGGCGGTATCGGCGAGAACCTGTCCGCTGTCCGGTTCAATGACGATCATCTGACTGTCAAAGTCTTTTTCAATCATGTCCTTGAATTCCAGCAGGTTGCCGTTGGAAATATAGAGCTGATTGCCGGTCGTCTGATGCAGCATTCCCAGAGACAGATACTGCTTGGCATAGGAGGCGTTGGCAAGCATTTCACGCTGCACGTCGATTTTTTCGTTGCGCAGCCGGATGAAGCAGTAGAGAACGGATACCGGCAGCCACACGGTTAGCAGAATGAGTGAGATGCGCCGGGAGAGACGGTTGCGCTGTGTTTTGAGTCGATGTTCCATATTCAGCAGTCCTCGATGGTGTAACCGCGCCCGATGGCTGTTTTGATGCGTTTGCCGTCGGGTCCCAAGGCTTTCCGCAGGTTGCGGATATGGGTGTCCAGCACGCGTTCATCGGTGGTATGATTGTAGCCCCATACCTGGTTGAGCAGTTGTTCGCGGCTGATGATGCTGCCCTTGTTTTCGAGCAATACCCGCAGAATGCCGTATTCCTTGGCGGTGAGGGTGATTTCCTGTCCGTCGCTGATGACGGTGCCGTTGTTGGGATTGAGCGAGAGGCTTCCGGCGTGGAGCGTCGGAAACCGCACCAGCCCTTTGGCGCGTTTGATGAGCGCGCCGACCTTCTGATACAGCACGGGCAGCGGGAAGGGCTTGACCACATAATCATCGCAGCCCAGTGCGTAGCCGTGCAGGATGTCCGATTCGTCGGCGCGGGCAGTGATGAACAGAATGGGTACGTCGCTGCGGCGGCGGATTTCCCGGCAGATGGCGAAGCCGTCGAGTTCGGGGAGCATCACGTCCAGCAGCAGGAGGTCATAGGGATGCTCGGCGGCTTTTTCCAGTCCGCGCGGACCGTTGACCGCGATGTCCACCCGAAAGGCGTCTTTTTCTTTTTTGGTAAAATACTGAATGATCAGCTCCCGGATATCGGGGTCGTCTTCCACCAGCAGGATACGGTACATATTCATTCACCTGTTTTGTATTTGATTGTAGCAGCCCCATCTGAAATTGATCTGAAGATTTTGAGGATTGCCATAAAAAAATTATACGATAGCGGGGGTGAAAAAGCAATGATTGTTTTGGCAAATAACAGGGACACATTGACAATCCCGCGGCAGTATGGTATAATACATTTTGGTAATAACGCTATATCTTTTTCCGGTCAGGAGTGAAATAACATGACAGACGAGACTATTTTTAACATTGATCTGCCCTATCCCGGCAAAGGCAACCGACTGGTGCGCGTGTTTGTACCGACACATGAGGAGGGTGAGACCTTCCCGGTGGTCTATATGACCGACGGACGCAATATTTTTGAAGAGGAAGCCAGCCGGTTCGGCAGCTGGCTCACGCGCGAGGCGGTTCGGGACGAATATGCCAGAACCGGGCGCGCCGCGATCATTGTGGGGATTGACAATGAAAACCGGTGGCGTACCAATGAACTGACCCCCTCCAGCATCGGTCGTCTGAAAGGATCGCTGATGCGGCTGCTGATTCACCCCGAAGGGGATGAATTCGCGCGTTTTGTGGTGGAAGTGGTCAAGCCCGCCGTCGAGGAGATGTTCCCCGTCAAAAAGGGGAGAGATTTCACGGCGTTCTGCGGCAGTTCATCCGGGGGATTGGAATCGTTTTTCATCGCGATGAATTATCCCAAGCTGTTTTCCGCCGCAGGCGTGTTTTCCCCCGCCTTTGAGATGTACACCAAAAAGGAATTCCGTGCCTGGCTGGAAGGAAAAACGTCAGACGCGATGCCGTTCCTCTATCTCTACATGGGCGAGGGCGATGCCAAGGAGAAATCCATGTACAAGTCCGGCAAGTTTGCCTTTGACCTGCTGAAAGAATGCTGCCCGCCCCAGCGGCTCAAAGAAGTGATCAAACCCGATCAGCCCCACAACGAAGCCGCGTGGCGGAGCGTGTTTCCGGATTTTCTGTCGATCTTTTTGTCCGGAGAAGCGGGAAAGTGAATGGTTTGATACATTGCCAATCGTAATTTCATAACACAAAACCGGCACGGTATGGATGCTTCCTACCGTGCCGGTTTTGTGTTTGTTCGAGCGTTTCAGTCATTGCCGCTGCCGTCTGTCACGCGTCCTTTTTGATGCCGAACATCAGACGCAGAATGCCGCCGAGCAGCTTCGGACTTTTGACCACAACGATTTTCATAGGAATGCCTCCCCCGCGATGAGAATGTACGGAACGGCTCCGGAGCAACTCTCCGGAATTCCGCTCTCATTTTCATAGTACGCAGCGGGAGTCAAAAGGTGTCAATCTTTTTGGCACTCCATCACAAGGACTTTTCCTTCATGTATCTGCATTTCAAACGACGCTTCATCGGTGATGCGGTTGCTCACCCCCAGCGGAAAATCCGACGTCAGCCGCTGCCGCTGGATGGGGTATTTAACCCCTCGTATACTCACCACCGCGGAGGCACAGCCGAAGGGGAATACGGAAAAATAACCGTCATGCAGAATCGGTATAAGCCGGTCTCCCACGCCCAGCATCCGTACTGCCGTCCGCTCATCCACCAGTATGCCGCAGGCGCCGTGCGCCTTGAGGTATTCCAGCGCCGAAAAATTGGCTACGGTATGATCCAGTCTGCCGCCCAGTCCGCCGAAAATGACAAACCGATCCAGTCCTTTGAGCAGTCCGTGCTTGATGGCGAGCATGGTATCGGTATCATCCTTTTCGGTGGGATATTTTTCCCATTCGCAGCAGGGAACGCCGCTGTACGAATCAAAATCGCCGATAAAATAATCGCACTTGATGCCCAGTCCCGTCAGATGCCGGTATCCGCCGTCAGCGG
>CAMJHU010000137.1 GCA_946405565.1 uncultured Clostridia bacterium | reverse complement strand
TACGACTCAGAAGGTGGGCAGCGCAAAACTCAGCACCAAGGATTACAACGACGCTTACAATGAAGTAACGCTGAACCAATTCTTTGACAAGGCGCTTTCCGAACAGCTCGCGGGCGGTGCGCCCGGTATGTCGCAGGATTACGCGCAGTCGCTGCTTGCTTCCAATTCCTCCGATATGGAAAAGAGCGATGAGGAACATTTTGGTACCGAACTGTACGGAACCCAGTACACCGTATTCTATGATCTGCAAAAGATGAAGATGCAGATTGTCGTGGAAAACGAGACCCGTTCCCAGACCTACACCTACGATCTCACCAAATAAGTTGGTTCATTGATTCTGACACATTTTCCACGCAGAACAGCCCCGTTCCAAATCGGTACGGGGCTGTTTTTTGGCGTATCATCGAAAACCGGCAGCGTCGGCGTCAGCTCAGCAGCGCGATCAGATCTTCCTTGGTCATCTGCGAGAGACTGCTTTCCGTCGCGCCGCCCGCGAGAATTTCATCCGCCAGATTCTTTTTGAGCTCCTGCAACTGCAGGATTTTTTCCTCGATGGAATCTTTGACAATCAGACGGTACACGGATACCGTACGGGTCTGTCCGATACGGTGGGCGCGGTCGGTTGCCTGATTCTGGGCAGCCACGTTCCACCACGGGTCGTAGTGAATCACCACATCCGCGCCCGTCAGATTCAGTCCCGTGCCGCCCGCCTTGAGCGAAATCAGAAATACCGGCGTATCGCCCGTATTGAATTGCTCCACCAGTTCCATACGCTCCTTCTTGGGCGTACTGCCGGTGATTTTATAATAGTCGATACCCGTTCCGCGCAGGTCTTCTTCCAGCAGCGCCAGCATGGAGGTAAACTGTGAGAAAAGCAGCACGCGATGCTCGCCCTCCATAGCGCTCTGAATCAGTTCCAGACAGGTCTGCCGCTTGGCGGAACCGCCGTGATAATCCTCCAGCAGCAGCGAGGGATCGCAGCAGATTTGCCGTATCTTGGTCAGCTCCGCCAGAATCTGCAGCTTATTCTTCCGCACAAACTCGTCGTCTTTCCCTTGCACCATGCGGGTCATATACACCACCTGACTGTCGTATACCAACTGTTGTTCCTTCTCGAACTTGGCATAGCGCACCTCTTCGATCTTATCAGGCAGATCGCGCAGCACATCGCTCTTGAGACGGCGCAGAATAAAGGGCGACACCATGCGTTTCAGCCGACGGGACGCCTCCTCGTCGTTCTTTTTGGTGATAGGGGTTTCAAATTCCTTCCGGAAGGTTTCGTAGCCATAGAGGAACCCCGGCATCAGATAATCAAAAATGCTCCACAGTTCACTCAGCCGGTTCTCAATGGGCGTGCCGGTCAGCGCAAACCGCACCTTGCTTTGCAGCAGCTTCACGGATTTGGCAGCCGCCGTGGTATGGGTCTTGATGTACTGCGCCTCGTCGATCACCTGATAGAGGAAGGATTTGCCCTCATACAGTTCCACATCACGCTTGAACAGGTCATAAGACGTGACCGCCACATCGTAGTTTCCCAGACGGTCAATCAGTTCCGAACGTTCCTTCTGGGTGCCTGCCACGACCACCGCCGACAGCTCCGGCGCAAACCGGTTCAGCTCCGCCAGCCAGTTATACACCAGCGACGACGGACAGATAACCATCGAAGTGCCTTGCTTTCCCTCCGCCTTTGCCGCCGCGAAAACCGAGATCATCTGTAAGGTCTTGCCCAGACCCATATCGTCCGCCAGAATGCCGCCGAAGCCGTAAGCCTCCAGCGTGCGCAGCCACTTGTGACCGTACACCTGATAGCCGCGCATAATGTCCTGCAATCCTTCCGGCACCTCAAAGTCTGATTCGCTCACGGTTTTAAAACCCTGAATGATTTTTTTGAAAACCTTGTCCCGCCTGATATCCAGCGCGTCGCTGTCCTCCGACATTTTGTCGAGATACAGAGCGCGATAGGAGGGAATTTTGGCGCTGCCCTTCAGAAGATCCTTCTGCGAAAGATGCAGCGTGTCGATCATGGCGCTGAGTTCGGAGATATCCTCGCCGATGTCCACAAAGTCGCCGCTTTTCAGCCGGTGATACCGCTTTTTGCGCCGATAGCTGCTCAGAATTTCCAGCAGCTCCTCCGGCGACACATCCGTACTGCCGATGGTGAGGTTCATCAGATCACTCTCGACCGATACGCCCACCTTGATATGTACCTTGGGACGGATGCGCAGCGCGCGGAAGTCGTCGCTGCCCTGCACCTCGCCGATCTGCGAGAGCGCTTCAATGCCGTTTTCCAGCAGGTTATAAACCGATTCCTCGTCGCCGTCCGACACAAACAGTCCCTGTTTCTCATCCACTTGGGGGAAATAGTGCAGAACCGCTTCTGCCGCTTCCTGCTCGCGGTGGATATCGCGGAATCGCTCCTTCGCCTTATCGGGATTCACACAGTCGCTCGTGGGACGCTCCTGATCGCCGTACCGCGACACCGCGCGGCATACCGGCACACCGTCCGGCAGATCGAGATAAAAGACAAATTTCACTTCGGGCGGCAGATAGTCCTCCACCAGCGCCGCGTCTTTCTCCTGAATATCAAATGAATCCCGCAGCCGGGGAAGTACGGTATAATAGAATTCCGACAGGCTCTGCCGACCGATGGAAAACCTGATACGTCCGTCCTGATCCGCCTGATCAAAAACCGTGCCTGCCACGGAACCGTCATCGCTCATGCGGTACAGGGTACGCTCCCGCAGAAAATAACGATACTGCGGCGTGCGATAGAAGTGCGGTATCTGTCCGCTGACGAGAACCCCGTGAAACACACCGTAGCGGTCCTCCTGCTTGCTGACCGTCAGAGTCACACGGGGGACCTCGCTGCCGAACCGCAGCATACCGTCTTCCTTGCCGCTCTTGGCGTCCTTATCCACAAACGGCACGCTTCCGTCCCTGACGATATCGAAAAAACGGTCGAGCCGCTGTCCGTAAAGCGGGAAATCGGATTTGACCGAGAACTCCCGGTTGTAAAAATAATAGGCACGCTGCAGCTGCTCGGAATGATACCGTTCATCCTCAATCACCGATTTCACCAGATGGTAGAGCGGCATATCCGCCTGACGGATGACGTCCCGCGAAAAATCCAGCGTGAGCTTGCCATAGGAGATTTCTTCCTTATTCTCCACACATTTGACCAGATCGGTGAGGTTGCGCACCACATACAGTTTGTCACAGCCCACACGGAAGGAAAGCCGCAGTTCGTCCTCCTCACGGGTCACACGCGGCTCCAGCATCACCTGCCGTCCGGCGGAGCCTCCTCCCTCATCGGAAAACGTATGCGCGCCCTTCTCTCTGCGAAGCGCTTCCAGAAAATCGAAGCCCGCCTCGTCGGTCGCGTCGCCGTATTCATTCTCGCGGAGATACTCGTTCGCCGCAATCAGCATCGCCAGCGTATGTTCGCAGGGTTCCTCTTTGGAACCCACCCTATTGCACTCGGGGTGACGGCTGCGACAGATCGGCACGTCGCATCGCAGTTCCTTGAGGGCTTCGCGGTTAAACATCACACGCACCATTGCTTCTTTGCCTTTGGGAAAATGCACTTCGCCCTCAGTCACGCAGCAGGGCGAACCGTCGATTATGTCATAGCTCGTATAGATATGTCCGGGAACCAGTTCCTTATCCTTCAGCAGTCTGACCGCCGCGTCATAGGTATCGTCGTAAATCACCGTCCGGCGGGTAATGCGCCCCAGATCGTAATAATTGTACGTCTGCTTGTCCTTGCCCTTTGTTTTGCCGGTCGTGGCAAAGGGATGAATTTTTTCCCTCGCGGCAGAGGAATCCTTCCGCTCCGCCGGGCTGAATTCCTGCTGCTCCAGCGCGAACAACAGCGCTGCCATATGCTTGCAGGTTCTCCCCGATGAGGCAAAGGGACAGGTGCATTTCATACTTTCCACTTCGCTGCCTGAAAAGCCCACAAAGGTATTATACTGCTTGCCGTTCGACCCTTTTATATTGGCAGTATAACGGTTTTCGCTCAGCTTCAGGAACGGACCTACTCGCCCCTTTTGAAAATACTGCCGTCCGCGTGTCAGTGTTTCACTGGTGAATAAATGTTTCCAATTCAAACCGTTCTCTCCTTCTTACTTCGCAACGTCTTTTTCATAGACTGCCAGTTTCTCTTCTGTCAATCCGAAAGCCTCCCGCAGATGCCGCCGCGCAATCGCGGGCTTGGCTTTGATAATGCGGTGCATGGCATTGATATTGTAGGTGTAAAAACCGCTGCTGGGCTTGCCCCAGCGCTCATATTGGCGGGACATCTCCGGATCAATCTCGGATTGCAGTTCATCCAGCAGCCCACCCAGACGCTCCGGGTCAAAGGTGGTGTTGATATGATACAGATACCGTCGGATAAACCGGTCTCGGAAATCCGGATTGGTCAGCATACGGCGTATAAGCGTATTGCGGCAGCCGGCAAGTCCGTGTGTCGGTCCCATCGCGTATTTTTTGATGTAATTGACCCGGTAATAGGAAAGATGAAACGCGTCGTCGAGATCGAACAGCATCCAGTGCCATTTGCCGCCGTTCCGGTCGCGGCAGCAGCGCACGTTGCCTGTGTCGTCGTTGCCGACGTAGGTTTCAAACACCCACCAGTCAATCAGCGAATCCACGTCCACCCTGTCGCAGACATAGCGGTAATTGGCTTCGTCCTGCATATCGTTGTCCGCGCAGAAATCCAGCAGGGCTTTCCATTCGGTGAGAGAGCCGGACTGCACGCTCCCTTCCCACTTGATGATGTCAATGTGACCCTTGGTATAACCGTATCGGTTGACCAGATAATCCTCGTTGAGCTTTTCCCGGATATAATACAGTCCCCAGTATTCCCCGTTGATATACAGCGCCACGGGCTGGGCTTCCTGATAATCGCAATGCACGCCGCTGTCGTCAGCCGCGCTTGCCCGGACAATCCGCGAACAGAATTCGTCCCGCAGATGGGCGCGCAGCCAGTCCTGCCCCGAAGGACGCAGCAGCAGCGATTCGGTTTTGGACGGACTGTATGCGCCGAAGAAGGGAAAATAACAGGCATTGACACCGTAGCGTTCACTCATGATGACAGCCATCCCCTTTTGGGGAAACCGCCGGGAATAATCGCCTGCCATCTTAAGCCCGCAGCGGAAGGAAACGGCTTTCTGCCCGTCAATGAAATATTCAAATGTCGCTTCCCGCTTTTCATCGCTCAGATAATTGGCTTTGCCCGGCACCAATTGATTGACCGCCTTGGACAAAATCCCGGTTTCGCGGGAAAAAAGTCCGTCAGGCGGTGAGGATACCGACACGACGGGAATGGTATGGGGCGTTTCGGTGAGAAACGTGGCAGTTGTCACACGGCTGGGCAGACATCCGTCCCGATAGGCAACGGCGCTCACGACCGCGTTTTGTTCGATGACCAGCGGCTTGTCCGTCTGCCAGCGCCCAGAGGAACGGTCGGGCAGGGTGCCGTCGGTCGTCACATGGATTTCGCAGTCCGCCGGCGCGTCGCATGACAATGCAAAACCGGCTTTGACATAGCCGCCCTCGGAAGAAAACATCGGCGCGGGCGCGTAACCTTCATATACAGCCACGCCGTCATTGCTCCTGCCGGGCGTGGGCGTTTCAAACACAAAGACCTGATGGGTGCGTCCGGGAACCCGACCGGAAGAGTGTCCGTAGGTCTGCGGTCCCGTCCGCATGACGTCGAGAATGCGTCCTCCGCCGTCAAAGAGATACAGTTCCTCTCCGCCCTGATTCAGCTTGAAAGGCGCTGTCAGCTCCGACTTGCCATCCCGCGTGTCGCCGACGCAGTACACAATGAGATACTCACCCGCCGCAAGCGTCACGTCGGGAAAAGCATAACGGTTTCCCTCGCGGCTCTTGGCAAGCGTGTATCCGTCCAGCGAAACGGCTTTCGCGCCGGCGTTGTGAAGCTCGACGTAATCGCGGTCAAATTCGCCTTCATTGTCCGACACACACAGCGCTTCGCTGATATACAGCGGGGTCAGCGGGTCAGCGCCCACCGATTGGGTGAGCGGGTAGGAATAGGTCGTGTTGGCGCGTCCCGGCGTGGGACTGGAAAACTGCCGGAATTCCCCGCTCTTGGGGTCGCGCCCGCAGGAGACATTGGGATTGAGCGGGAACGCCGTCACGGAATCCTCCACCAATCCGGCGGCATTGGGAACCTACAACCGCAGCGAATTCTCCTTCT
>CAMJHU010000136.1 GCA_946405565.1 uncultured Clostridia bacterium | reverse complement strand
ACGACCTGTTGACGGTGATTATGGTGTATCTGGGAAAGCCGTGCAGCAAAGAATACAATGAATTATTGAGTATGTTGGACATTTTGTTTTCCACAGAGATTCAATCCGAAAGCAAAAAGAAAATGCTGCGGGATGATTTTAACGTTCCTATGACAAGAACCGTAGAAAGTGAGGTATCGCTTATGTGCAACCTTAGCGAAGGAGTATATCAAAAAGGCATGGAAAAAGGCATGGAAAAAGGCATGGAAAAAGGCATCATCCAAAATATGCTTGCGTCTATCAAAAACATCGTAGAAGGCACTGGCTTTACCGTTGATCAGGCGATGAATCTTCTGAAAATCCCAGACAGCGAAAAGCCCAGATATCTGGAATTACTCAAACAAGAATAAATTGATGAACAATGAAAGAGGATTGATTTACTATGAAAATCGCGATTTATGGCTATGGCAACCTCGGACGCGGCGTGGAACTCGCCGTCACGCAGAACCCCGACACGGAACTGTTCGGCGTGTTTACCCGCCGTGCGCCCGAAACCGTCACCACCGTTCTTGACACCACCAAGGTGTATCCTGCCGCCGACATCCCCAATTACAAAAACGATATCGATGTGCTGGTGATCTGCGGCGGCTCCGCCACCGATCTGCCGAAGATGACCCCCGCTCTCGCCGCCGACTTCAATGTCATCGACAGCTTTGACACGCACGCCGATATTCCCAAACATTACGATGCCGTGGACGCTGCCGCAAAACAGGGCGGAAAAACCGCCATTATCTCGGTGGGCTGGGATCCCGGTATGTTCTCGCTCAACCGCCTCTATGCCAACGCTATTCTGCCGGACGGCAAGGACTACACCTTCTGGGGCAAAGGCGTGAGTCAGGGACATTCCGACGCCATCCGCCGCATTGAGGGAGTAGCCGACGCCCGGCAGTACACCTGCCCCGTACAGGCAGCGCTGGACAGCGTCCGCGCGGGCGAAAATCCCGATCTGACCACCCGCGAAAAGCACACCCGTCTCTGCTACGTCGTCGCCAAGGAAGGTGCGGACAAGGCTCGCATTGAACGCGAGATCAAGACCATGCCCAAATATTTCTCCGACTATGACACCACGGTGAACTTTATCTCACAGGAAGAGCTTGACCGCGATCACAAAGGGATTCCCCACGGCGGATTTGTCATCCGCACCGGTCAGACCGGCGTAAGCGGTGAGCACAAGCACGTCATCGAGTACAGTCTCAAACTCGATTCCAATCCCGAATTCACCGCCAGCGTACTGATTGCTTTCGCACGCGCCGCTTATCGCATGAACACGCGCGGCGAAACCGGCTGCAAGACCGCCTTTGACGTGGCGCCCGTCGATCTCTGCGCCATGAACCGCGACGAAATCATCGCCCATATGCTGTAACGGTAACGTTCCCTGCGGTCGCTCAAAGAAGAAAGAATAACGAATAAAGAATAAAGAATAATAATAGAGGAAGTTTTGCGCGCTTAAAAATATTTCAAAAAACACTTGATTTTTGATGTGTGATGTGCTAAAATCATTTGGTAAGCCTTGTTGAAAGGTTTACCGGCGGTTGACGATCGTCACGGCAATCGCTTGATGCTGTTGAATTGTTAAATAAAGAGGTGACAGACAATGCAGGAGAATTTGCATCCCACATACGAGGATACAACCATTACATGTGCTTGCGGCAATGTCATTCAGACACGTTCCACCAAAAAGGATATCCGTGTTGAAATTTGTTCCAAGTGTCATCCGTTCTTTACGGGCAAGCAGAAGTTGGTTGATACGGGCGGACGTGTTGAAAGATTCAACAAGCGTTTCAATCTCAAGTAATTTCTTCGTATTTCGTGCGACAGTAAAAACAGGCGGTACTCGCATTCTCGCGGGTGCCGCCTGTTTTTTTACAGTTTGGTATGCGGTATCCGCATCTCAGTCCAAACCACTTGATTTTACCCGATAGGATGTGGTATAGTGCATTTGCAAAGGGAGGCGGAATGTTGAAAATATGAAAATACATATTATCCAGGATGAAAACGTGACCGAGCCGGAAGTCACAGTAGTCTGCCGCGAAATAAGCGAGGATATCCGCCGGTTGCTGGACGCTGCCGGTCACAAGGAAAACCGGCTGACCGGCACCATGGACGGACAGGTCTTTCTGCTGCGTCATGAAGACGTCATCTACATCGACACGGCGGATAAACGTATGTTCATCTATACCCGTGAACAGGTGTATGAAACCCCGCTGAGACTGTATGAATTGGAAGAACAGCTTCCACAGGCGGATTTTTTCCGCGCCAACAAATCCTGCATTGTCGGCATCAGGCATATCCGTTCCATTAAGGCGGACATTGACGGACGGCTGCTGCTCACGATGGACAGCGGCGACAAATTATGGGTATCCAGGCAGTATGCCGCTGATTTCAGAAAAAAGATTGGTATGTAATCAGGCAAGGAGGTCTTTTCAAGATGAACCGGAAACAAATCATTCCTTTTACATGTGAAACATTTGTACTCTCGCTGCTGTTTGTCTCGGCGTTCAATTTTGTACTGCGGGGTCAGTCGGAAGATTTACGGCAGATTTCCGAACTGTTCGCGCTCTGCGGCGAAGGAATTTCCTTCGCCGCGCTGGGAGAACTGCTGCTGCTGTCGTTTTTGATTGCCGCGGTAAGATATTTGCTGTTCTCGGAAAAACGATTCAAAAATATGCTCACGCAAACCAGAATCACACTCATGCTGATGAGCGTATTTTTTCTCGCGGGCATCTGTTCCGCCGTATTCCACTGGTTTCCCTTCCGGATGTGGCAGGCATGGCTGGGATTTTTCCTGAGCTTCAGCGTCGGAACGGCTGTCAGTTTCGCTGTCATGACGATCAAAACCGACATGGAAAGCAAACAATATCAAGACAAGCTGGATATGTTCCGGCAAGGCAATCATGAAGATGAAGACAGTGTGAAAGGAGCATAAGACCATGACGGAAAAAATCATTGAACTCGACGGCGCTTCCATTCGCTTCGGCGAAAAACAAGTGCTCAAAGGCATCTCGCTCCATGTCAACAAGGGGGAAATTTTCGGTCTGCTGGGTCCCTCCGGCGCGGGAAAAACGACCATCATCAACATTCTGACCGGACAGTTGTCCTGTGAAGGCAAAGCCGAAATATTCGGCAAGAACTGCCGGAAAATCGGGCGTGAAGTGTATCGCAGGACGGGCGCGGTGCTGGACAACTGCGGACTGTACGAAAGACTGTCCTGTGAGGATAATCTGAAACTGTTTGCCCGGATTCACAGTGTACCCTTCTCGGAAATCGGAGCCGTGCTTCAAGCGGTAGGATTAGACGGCTGCGAAAAAAAAGCTGTCAAATCATTTTCAAAAGGTATGAAACAGCGTCTCGCACTGGCACGCGCGATATTGCACCACCCCGATCTGCTGTTTCTCGACGAACCCACAAGCGGACTTGACCCCGCAACCGCCGCCGAAATCCATACGCTGATGAATCATCTGCGCAGCCGGGGAACCACTGTCTTTCTCACTACGCACAACATGGATGAAGCCTATCATATGTGCGACCGAATCGCGCTGCTCCATGAGGGAAACATCGTCGAGTGCGGCGTGCCCGCCGAGATTTGCCGTAAGCATTGTCAGACTGCCGAACTGCGCATTGTCACCAGCGACGAAGAACCGCTGCTCCTTGCCAATTCGCCCGAAAACGCCGACACCGTCGCCCAACTGATACGGGAAGGCCGGCTGAAATCCATTCATTCGTCCGAGCCGGATCTCGGCACGGTATTTCTCCGCCTCACCGGAAAGGAGCTGGACACATGAAAACGTCAGCCGCCATTGTTATCAAACAGTGCAAGGATTCACTGCACAATCTCCCCTCTTTGATGGTCATGCTCATCTATCCCGCTGTGGCGTGGATCATGATAACCACCATGCGCGGCGAAGAAGCCATGACCGATTTCTTCGTGCCGATGTTCGCCGCCATGCACTGCTCGTTTTCGCCGATCACACTTTCCTCCAATATTCTCTCGGAGGAAAAAGAAAAGGGAACGCTTCGTTCCCTCGTGATGGCAGGTGTGAGCGGTATCCAATACCTGATCAGCCTTTCGGTATTTGTGATTGTCTTTTCCATGCTGACAGGAAGCGCGTTCCTGCTCATGGGGGATTTTGACCCGCAGTGCACGCTGACATTCGCGGGGGCAATGCTGGCGGGTGTGATACTCTCCACCTTAGCGGGTCTGTGCGTCGGTATCCGCTCCAAAAACGTGTCCGGCGCCAACGGTATCGCCGTACCCGTCGGACTGGTGCTGGCGCTGCTTCCCATGCTCGGTCAGTTCAACAGCCGCATAGAAAAAGCCGCCGGGTACGTATACAGCGGTCAGATCAGCGGTCTGATGCAGGGCGGCGATATCACTTCAAAAACCGTCGCGGTACTCTGCGCCTATTTCGTCGGATTATGGGGATTGCTTATCCTGCTTTTCAGACATAACAAACTGGATTGATGACTCAATCTAAACATACTCACGGCTTTTTGATACCGTCCCAATAGGCTTTTGCCGCCTGTTCGTTCTTGTTGTCGCCGTATTCATAGTAATGCGTATCTTTGAGCGCGTCGGGAAGATATTGCTGACGGACATAGTGGCGCGGAAAATCATGGGGATAGAGATAATGCTGTCCCTTTACCGCCGCGTCCTCACCGTCATAATGCTTATTTTGCAGCTGCCGTGGAATGGAGCCGACCTTGCCGCGCCGGATATCCCCCAGTGCCGCGTCAATGGCGAGATAAGCGGAGTTGGATTTCGGCGCAGTCGCCACCAGCACCACCGCGTCCGCCAGCGGAATGCGGGCTTCGGGCAGTCCCACCATGAGCGCCGCGTCAATGCAGGATTTCACAATCGGAATGAGCTGCGGATAGGCAAGTCCCACGTCCTCGCAGGTGCAGACCATCAGTCGGCGGCAGATAGAGGGCAGATCGTTCGCCTCAATCAATCGCGCCAGATAGTGAATCGCCGCGTCGGGGTCGGAGCCGCGAAGGGATTTCTGGAACGCCGATAAAATGTCATAATGCTCCTCGCCGTCCTTGTCGTAGCGGAAGGCACTGCGCTGGGACAGTTCCCGCGCACGGTCGAGCGTGATCTTTCGCACGCCGTCCTCCGGCACGCAGGACATCACGCACAGTTCCACCGAATTGAGCGACTTGCGCACGTCTCCCCCGCACCCCACGGCAATGGTTCCGAACACGCCATCCTCCATCTCAAACCGTTCGTCCAGTTCCTTTTCCATAAAATCAAAGGCGCGCTTCACGCCGCGCTCCACCTCTTCGGGCGGCACGGGCTTGAATTCAAACACCGTAGAGCGGCTGAGTATCGCGCTGT
Organism: uncultured Clostridia bacterium; assembly: GCA_946405565.1. Lineage (GTDB taxonomy): Bacteria > Bacillota > Clostridia > Oscillospirales > Acutalibacteraceae > RUG762. The sequence continues at coordinate 869 of CAMJHU010000136.1, read as the reverse complement.
ATACATAAAAATACGGATTCTCCGTCGTGGAGGCAATCAGCGTGATTTTGCCGTTCTCGATAAATTCCAGTAAAGTCTGCTGCTGTTTCTTGGTAAAATACTGGATTTCATCCAGATACAGCAGAATACCGTTCTGCGCCATAAAGGTATCGAGTTCCTCCACGATATCCTTGATATCCTGCGTGGAGGCAGTTGTACCATTGAGCTTGTGCAGGCGGCGGTTGGTTTTGGCGGCAATGATGCCCGCCAGCGTGGTTTTGCCAATGCCGGGCGGCCCGTAGAAGACCATATTCGGGATATGACCCGATTCGATGATCTTGCGCAGGGCGCAGTTTTCCCCCAGCAGGTGACGCTGCCCGATCATCTCGTCAATTTCCGTCGGACGGATTCTGTCCGCAAGCGGTGAAGACATTGTGTGTGATGCCACCTTTCAAATCGTGTGGAATGTGTAGGAAAAGCCAAAGGCAACAGATTTTCAATCTTTATTCTTTGGAAAATCCAAGATAGTTCGAAAAACCAAGCAAATAAACCGCCATCGCAATGGCAAGATTCTCATCATCCATCGGCTGTTCGTGTGCCATCGCACGCAACTCATCCATTACCGTATCGTGCGGAATCGACGTATCCTCCATATCTTCTACTACTTTCTGAATCACAGACGGCAGAACCATGCACAATTGATAAAACGCATCTTCCTGTCCGGTGACAATCGCGTAAAATTGATCCAGACTCACTCTGCGAATCAATTTGTGCCCCATCTTTCTCTGGTCAACGGTGGTCTCCCATTTCACATTCTGTGATTTTGGTGATATTGCTTCTACCAGAAAACAGTAACAATCATCATCTGTCAATAATTGATTCTGCATCTT
>CAMJHU010000135.1 GCA_946405565.1 uncultured Clostridia bacterium | reverse complement strand
GAACCCCTGCCAGGGAGCTCACCCCCTGGACCCCGCGCCGCTGCGCGGCTAATTGCGTGCCGCCTTTATTTGTTTATGACTTCTTCTACTGCTGCCACGAGCTTTTGCTTGGCTTCCTCGTAACTCTCGGTAAACTTACAGCCTGCCGCTCTCGCGTGTCCGCCGCCGCCGAATTTCCCACAGACTTCCGCCGCGTTGACGTGTTCGTCCGAGCGGATGGATATCTTCCAGCCGTCCTCTACCTGCTTCATGGTAATACCGCACTGTACGCCTTGCACACTGCGCGGAATATTGCTCACACCGTCGGTATCTTCCGGCGACGCCTGATATTTTTCCATCATGTCAGTGGTAATCGTCACGATAGCACATTTATCATCACAGTGATATTCCAGTGTGGACAGTGCCTCACTCTTGAGTCCCAGCTGCGCCTTGGTCACTTCGTCGAGCAGCCTGAAATTCATGCCGGCACAGTCAATCCCGTATTTCATCAGTTCTACCGCGATCTGATGGGTACGTGCCGTCACATTGCTGTATTTAAAACAACCGGTATCGGTGGTAATCGCGGTAAACATCGCCTCTGCCATCGGTTTATCAATCTTCACATCCATCGCGGTGAGCAGCATCCAGATCATCTCGCCCACAGCTGCCGATTCTTCATCTACCCATTTCAGCGGCGCTTCCATCGAATTCTTCATATGATGGTCAATTGCCACGTCAATCTTCCCGGCATATTTTTCTTCCAGCTTACCCAGCAGGTGCGGCGCGGCAATATCCACCGAAACAACATTTGCCGGCTGGAATTGCTGCTCGTCCAGTCCTTCCAATAAAAACTGATACTTCTGCGGAATCATGTCGGCACAGACCACATTGGCTCTCTTGCCCAGAGAACGCAGACCCCGGCAGAGTGCCACTGCCGAACCCAGCGTATCGCCGTCGGGGGCGCGGTGGGACAGAATCTCTACCTGATTCAATTCGAGAAGCCGCTGCGCGGTTTTCACCAACTGATTGGCATAGGACTTATCGTCCACGCCAAGCTGCTTGAAAAGGTTCTTCACGTTTTTCCTGACATTTGCCATACATACACACTCCAATCATTTCAGCAATGTAATAATATCATAACACAATGGACTTTTCGACAAGCCGCCAAAAAGTCCATTGCTTCTACCCGATCAGTTCTCTGCCTTACTGCCGCCGGCGGTCATATCGTCGTCATCCACGTGCAGCTCCCGCAGTATTTTGTTGATTTCCGCACTGTAAGCGATGGAATTGTCCGCCACAAAGCGCAGCTCCGGCACATGGCGCAGACGGAGCGCCGAGCCAAGCTCATGCCGGATAAAGCCCTGCGCGGATTTGAGTCCCTTGATGGATTCCTTTGTCTTTTCTTCGCCCTCAATAGTGCTGACATGAACCGTCGCATAGGACAAATCGCTCGTGACTTCCACGCGCAGCACGGTAATCATGCCGCTGATTCTGGGGTCCTTCAGCTTTCTGAAAATGGCTGACAGTTCACGTTTGATGTCTTCGCTTACCCGGTTGATTCTGTGTCCTGCCATAGACAAAAATCCCCTTCATTCGTTAATATTAGTCTCTGTATTCCTCAATCGTAAAGGCTTCGAGCATATCGCCTTCCTTGATGTCGCTGTAACGCTCCAGCGTGATACCGCACTCATAGCCTTCGGCGACTTCCTTCTGGTCATCCTTGAAACGCTTGAGCGAGGCAATCTTATCCTCCGCCAGCACAATGCCGTCACGCACCACACGCATCTGCGCGTTGCGCGGAATCTTGCCGTGCGTCACATAACAGCCCGCTACGATACCGACATTGGTAATTTTGTAGACCATACGGATTTCCGCCTTGCCCAGTTCCACCACGCGGGTCTTGGGGGCAAGCATTCCCTTCATCGCGTCCTGAATCTCCTCGATGCAGTCGTAAATGATGCGATAAAGACGCATATCCACGCCCTGACGCTTGGCGTATTCCTCCGCCACGGGGTCGGGACGGACGTTGAAGCCCACAATGATCGCCTGCGACGCGTCCGCGAGCATAACGTCGGATTCACTGATCGCGCCGACAGCACCGTGAATCACATTGACGCGCACTTCCTCGTTGCTGAGCTTTACCAACGACTGACGCACCGCTTCCACGGAACCCTGCACGTCGGCTTTGATGATAATCTTGAGTTCCTTCATCTCGCCTTCCTGCATCTGGCTGAAGAGGTTGTCGAGCGTAACCTGCGTGCGCTGCTTGAAAATTTCGTCCTTGATCTTCTGCTTGCGCTGCTCCACCAGTTCTCTGGCAAGGCGCTCGTCGGACACCGAATCAAAGATGTCGCCGCCGGTCGGCGCTTCGTCCAGACCCGTGATTTCCACCGGAATGGAGGGACCCGCCGTCTCCACACGCTCACCCTTGTCGTTGACCATCGCGCGGACACGTCCCACGGCTGTACCTGCCACAATGATATCGCCCACGCGCAACGTACCGTTTTGCACCAGCACGGTGGCAATCGGACCTCTGCCCTTATCGAGACGCGCTTCAATGACAATACCCTTGGCGGCGCGGTCGGGATTGGCTCTGAGTTCCATCACGTCCGCCACCAGCAGAATGCCTTCGAGCAGGTCGTCCAGACCCTCGCGGGTCTTTGCCGATACGGGAACGCACATCACGTCGCCGCCCCACTCTTCCGGCACCAGCTCGTATTCGGTGAGCTGCTGCTTGATGGTGTCGGGATTTGCACCCGGTTTATCCATCTTGTTGATCGCCACAATGATCTGCACATTGGCAGCCTTGGCATGATTGATGGCTTCCACGGTCTGCGGCATGATACCGTCATCCGCCGCTACGACCAGAATCGCGATATCGGTTGCCTGTGCGCCGCGCGCACGCATGGACGTAAAAGCCTCATGACCCGGTGTATCCAGGAACGTAATCTCGCGGTCAGCCACTTTGACCCGGTAGGCGCCGATATGCTGGGTAATGCCGCCTGCTTCCGTGTCGGTAACGTGGGTGGTGCGAATGGCGTCAAGCAGGGAGGTCTTGCCGTGATCGACGTGACCCAGCACCGCTACGACAGGACTTCTGGGAACCAGCTTTTCATCGGTATCTTCGCTGTCGTCAATAATTCTGTCTTCAATGGTGACAACGACTTCCTTTTCTACCTTGACATGGCACTCTTCCGCCACCAAAAACGCGGTATCATAATCAATCACATCGTTGATCGTCACCATCGTACCCATAAGCATGAGCTTCTTGATGACCTCGGAGGCAGTGACCTTCATACGAAGCGCCAGTTCTCCTACGGTAATTTCATCAGGCACCGTAATGGTAATAGACTTGCTCTTGCGCTCTTTTTCAATACGGCGCATACGCTCGGCTTCTGTTTCCTTCTTGCCGCTGCCCTTCTTCTTACGGTAATCCTGCGATTTCTGATGAATCTTCTGTTTCCCTGCCGGACTGTCGCTCCGCCGTCCCTGCTTTTCCACAGCCATATCGTCGTAACGGGTATTGTACTTATCCGCGTTGAGTTCCGTGGTGCGGGTATCCACAATGCGGGTTGTCGGCGGTTCCACACGGCGTGGCTGCTGCGCAGGATTCTTCTGCTTGGCAGGCTGCTGGAATTTGGGATCAATGGGTTTATTGGTAGCTGCCTTAACCGGTGCCTTGACGACTGGCTGTTTGGGCGCCGCAGGCTTGGTTACTGCGCTGCCGTTCCGGACGGGAGCCGGAGACTGACTGTTCTGCCCCGAAGGACGGCTGCCGGTCTGACGATCCCGGTCAGCACGCCGACGGTCATCCTGTGCTGCCGTACCTTTGCGATCACGATTGTCTTTCGGCTGAGAAGAAGGTTGATCCTTACGGCGGTCACCGCCGGGCTTGCGCTGCGGCTGCTGCGGCTTGATCTGAATCTGTCCGATAACCACCGCGGCACCGCGCTGCGGCACCGGCGCCGCAGGTACTTTTACTGCAGCGGGCTTCGCTTCGGTCTTTTCCGCCTTTTCGTTTTTTTCTGCCTTTTCCACCTTGACCGGCTTTTCCGCCTTTTCGGTCTTTTCTACCTTTTCCACCTTGACCGGCTTCTCTGCCTTTTCGGTTTTTTCTACCTTTTCCACCTTGACCGGCTTCTCTGCCTTTTCGGTCTTTTCTACCTTTTCCACCTTGACCGGCTTCTCTGCCTTTTCGGTTTTTTCTACCTTTTCCACCTTGACTGGCTTCTCTGCCTTTTCGGTCTTTTCTACCTTTTCCACCTTGACCGGCTTCTCCGCCTGTTCTGCCTTTTCGGTTCCTGCCGGTTTAACCTCTACTTTTTTGGTTTTCTTTTCTTCCTTATGTTCTTCATCAGGTTGTTTCACCGTAGGTCTGACTGTTACCTTCTCAGCCGCCGGGTTGTTTTCAGACGATGCCTGCGCCGCATTTTCCGTCATCTTTTTATGCTTGGCAGCCGCTTCCACTTCCTCCATCGACACTTCCGAAACAGCCATTCGTCTGGCCTGCGACAAAAATCCGTCAAAGCTCTCCACCGAATGTTCACTGGTAACGATTTCATATGCCATATCCAGTTCCTCACCCGTGAGCGTAGTGGTGGTGGTGTATTTTTTATTCGGGTCGCCCTTCTGCTTCATCAGTTCCACCAGTGTTTTACCGGTCAACCCCATATCCTTTGCTAATTGGCTGATTTTGTATTTAACTTTATCCAAATATGATTCCTCCCCGTGATTCTCATAAACAGCACCCGTTTTGTAGTGGGAAACCGTTTGTTTACGACGCTTCCATCAAAAGTTTTGCCTTTTGAGCGAATCCCCTGTCATTGACAGAAATGATTTTCACGTTTTTTCCGATGGCTTTTCCCAGCGTTTCCTGAGAGCAGTCCAGCGGCAAAACGCAGACGGTTTCATGGATTTTGTAATTCAGCTCCTTTAAGGTCTTTGGTGAAATATCCGCGGTGGTAAGAATCAGGCAGCTCTCGCCCGAGGCCACACTGTCCGCCGCAGCGTCAAAGCCGAGTGTCAGCTTTCCCGCCCTTCGCATGAGACCGAGCAATGAAAGCAGTTGGTTATTCATCTGCGGCAAGCCCCCTCGTCAATTCATCATATACTTCGTCCGGAATCTGCATGGAAAAGGATTTCTCCAGCCGTCTTGCCTTTCTGGCTTTTTTCAGACACTCCGCGCTGTGGCAGATATAGGCGCCTCTTCCGTTCTTTTTGCCGGTAAGATCCACACTGAGCTGTCCCTCCGGGTCGCGGACCACGCGAACCAGTTCTTTTTTCGGTTTGGCAGTGCCGCAGCCGATACAGGTTCTCAGCGGTATTTTTCGCTGCTTTTGCTGCACGACGGATTCCTCCTTTCCTTTCTGCCGGATGATTATTCCGCGCCGTCCGAATCCGCGGACTCGTCGCCGTCGGCTGTATTTTCTGACAATTCCTCTTCGGACGGCGTTTCGTCTTCCTCCGTCAAACCGTCCTCAACGTCATCCTCATATGCCTCATCATATTCATCTTCCGCCGCCTCAGCAGCTTCTTCTTCGGCGGCTCGCACCTCTTCTTCGGAACGCACGTCGATCTTCCATCCGGTGAGCTTGACCGCGAGACGTACATTCTGCCCCTTGTTGCCGATTGCCAGAGAAAGCTGACTGCCGGGTACCGTGGCATAGCAGGATTTTGCCGCCTCATCCAGAATCACTACGCCGGTCACATCGGCGGGCGAAAGAGCCTTGGCGATAAACTCGGTGATATCCTCGCTGTATTTGATAATATCGATTTTTTCGCCGCCCAGTTCCTCGACGATCTTGCTCACGCGGGAACCGCGCGGTCCGATGCAAGCACCCACAGGATCCACATTTTCGTCGTTGCTCCACACCGCGATTTTCGTCCGGCTGCCGGGTTCTCTCGAAACGGATTTGATCTCCACGGTGCCGTCGGAAATTTCGGGAACCTCCATCTCAAACAGCCGCTTGACCATGCCGGGGTGCGTGCGGGATATCGTGGTACGGGGGTCTCTGTCGCCCGACCGAATCTCTACTACATACACCTTGATGAGATCCCCCACGGTATATACTTCGTTCTCCACCTGCTCCTTGCGGGTGAGCACCATCGTATTGTTTCCGATCTTCACAATCACATCGCCGGTTTCCGGATTCACGCGCTCCACGGTGGCAGTAACCAGTTCCTGAATGCGGCTCTGGATTTCCTTTTCCGCCTGCCCTTTTTCCACGTCGCGGATACCCTGATGAATGATATGCTTGGCGGTTTGTGCCGCGATG
>CAMJHU010000134.1 GCA_946405565.1 uncultured Clostridia bacterium | reverse complement strand
TTCCTCGTTGAGCATGGCGTTGCCGCCGTACTTCACCACCCCTGTCTTGCCTGCCCATTTCTGAATATAGGGCAGCGCCTGAATGAGTACATTGGCGCGCTGTTCATTGGTAATATCCACGCGCGCCGACATATGTTTCAATACATCTTCCATCATAGCAGCCTTCTTCATTCATAAAAATAATATATCTCACGGAACAGCCTGTCACTGTCCCGTCATTTGCCTGTGTTCGTTGACGAGTGCCTGATAAAGCTGTGCCGCCGACCAGTCCATATTGTGGGCCGTCAGCATCGCTTTGAGCCAGACCGGCGGTATGCCCGCGTCGCGGTACGCCTGCAAAAAGGCGTCCAGTTCCTCACCGTTCAGACCGCAGATGACCATCATCTCCCGCGTAAAGCCGTCGCCGGTATAGGGCCGGTTCGTCATGGCATAAATCGGAATGCCCGCCAGCGCCCCGATCTTCTCGCCGTACTGTGGCTGATAGATTTTCACAACCCGGATATCCAGCCCATCGCACACTGTTTTAATGAGTGCCGCTTTACCTTCGTCCATATGAAACAACAGTAATTTTTTGTTGCCTGCCAATTGTTTTGCCCTCCCCCGCTATTCCTTCGTCAATGCACATACTATACACTGCGCCATATCCCCGCAAATATTCTTGGGAAACAGTTTCGTCAGCAGCGACTGTATTTGAATTTTCGCGCCTTTTGCCTCATTTTTCTCCATTACTGCCATGGGCAGCAGCAGGAAAAACAACTGCTCGCCATATTCGTGTGAAAGCAATTCTTTGACAGATTCATACGGCAGCGGCTGCCTTTGGATAGGGTGCGGACCTGTGCAGCCGATTTCCCGACCGTTGATGAAATAAACCGTATCGCCGGGGTGAAATGCGATGGCAAGCGTTTGTCCGTCGCCCAACGCAGCCTCCAGCGTGGTCGGTTGGTCGAGATATCCGTCGGATTGCTCCATCACATAATCATCGTATTGGGTAAATTCATGCCACCACGCCAGACACTCGTCAGGTTCGGGGCAATATTCATCCATGATGTCCGGGAGAGAAAGATCCTCCTGCTCATGATAGGCATTTTGCCATTCGGCACGGAAAAAGCTCTGCCAGAAATACAAATTGTCAAAGCCGATATCGGTGACATCGATTTGTTTCAAATCTTTTCCACCTTTCAACCGCACGCCGCCAAAAAAATTCCGCATTCCGCATTACGCATTCCGCATTGCTTTCAACTGCTCGGCGCGATAATCGCCGCTGATGCGCACATAATCATAGGTCAGGTCGCAGCCGTAGGACTGCGCGAAACCGTCGCCGCTGCCGCAGTTGATGTCAATCAGAATCTCGTCCGCCAGCAGAATGGTTTTGGCGCGCGCCTCGTCGAAAGTCACGCCGGCTCCTTCCCGGCAGACGGTAATGCGTCCCCGCTCCGATACAAACGCTACTTCCACCCGGGCAATATCGCATTTCGCGCCGGAATAGCCGATGGCGCAGAGAATGCGTCCCCAGTTGGCGTCGGAGCCGAACATTGCCGCCTTGACCAAGCTCGAGCAGACCACACACTTCGCGATGATACGGGCGTTTTCGTCATCCACCGCCCCGTGAACGCAGCAGGTCAGCAATCGTGTGGAACCCTCTCCGTCCCGCGCCAACTCCCGGCTGATAGTCGTACAGACCGCTCTGAGCGCCTCCGTGAAGCGATCAAACATCTTCCCTTCACCGTCAATCAGGGGATTGCCCGCCAGTCCCGAAGCCATGACCGCCGCCGTGTCATTGGTAGAGGTATCGCCGTCCACCGACACCATATTGAAAGTATCAGGAACCACCTTCGCCAACGCCTTCCGGAGCATTTCGGGCGTAATCGCCGCGTCGGTGGTGATGAAGCAGAGGATGGTCGCCATGTTGGGATGAACCATGCCCGATCCCTTTGCCATTGCGCCGAAGCATACCGGCGTGCCGCACAGGTCGCAGACAAAGGATATCTCTTTGCGGTAGCGGTCAGTCGTAAGTATCGCGTCGGCGGCATCGGAACCGCCGTCAACGCGAAGCTGCGCCGCGAGTGTGACAGCCGCGTTCCGGATAGGGGTCAGATCAAGCACCTGTCCGATCACCCCCGTGGACGCCACTATCACGTCCTCCGGCGCAATGCGCATGACCCGCGCGGCGATACGGCACATTTCCTCGGCTTTCTCTTCCCCGTCGGCGTTGCAGGTGTTGGCGTTGCCGCTGTTGCAGATCAGCCCTTGGGCGTATCCGTCGGCAAGGTGCCGCTTGGTAACGGCAATGGATGCGCCTTTCACCAGATTCTGCGTATAGGCTCCCGCTGCCGCGCAGCGCACGTCGCAGCGCAGCATCGCCAGATCACGCTTGCGTCGGTTGCGTCGCATACCGCTATGGATACCCGCTGCCTGAAAGCCTTTAGGGGCGGTCACGCCGCCGGGAATCACATACGCCTTTTGCAGTGCCAACTCGAATTTTGCCATGTGTCCTGTTTACCACCTTGTCATTTAATAATCCTGCGGCAGGACGGCACAATGGGTATCCACCCATTGAATGCCCAGCCGCTTGATCCCCACGGATGCAAAATCCACCGTAACCGCGCGGTGAACCCCTTCGCCCTCAATCGCCGTGATCACGCCTTCGCCGTATTTCGGGTGCAGCACTATCATGCCCGTCTGATAGGCGTCGTACTGCTTCGATAACGCTTCGTCACGCTGATGCTCCTTGACAATATGATCGTTGAGCTTATCATTGTACAGCCGCGTGGGCATCGCGCCCACTTTCAGACAGCACATACGCCACATCTTGTCGTGTGCCGATTCCCCTCGCTGCATGTAATCCATATAATGCGCGTATTCATGCCGTATCACATCCAGCGCTGATTCCTCCGGCCAGTCGGGATTCTGAAACCAGTAGTTGGAGAAGGTAAAATTCAGATTGTCCGGCGAGGCATATGAAAACATTCCGAGCGTGCGCCTTGCGTTATTCAGCCGAATGGGCAGTTCTCCCCCGTTCAGTCCCGTGATACCGTCCAGGCGCGTCAGTTCCGCGCGGATTCTCGCTTCGTCCCAGATCATTTTTGTCGGGGGCTTCTCCTTCGGCTTTTTCCGCCGTTCCCGTTCCGCCATGATAACTCCCTTCTGTTCAGCCTTTTGTCAATCCAATCGGATACTCTTATCCAGCACAATTTTACTGTGACAGTCGGGGCATTCGTCGGTAATCGAAATGGGCAGCCCCAGCAGTCCTGTTTTCACGATATTTTTGGAGCCGCACTTGGGGCAGAATAGAAACTCCTTTGCCCGGTGGGACATAATATGGCAGATGATGCCTCCCATCAGCGCAATGGACATAATCACAAAAATAGTCGCATATCCCTTGCTCACAAAAAAGCAGAGATCCAGCAGAAACAGCGAAAAGCAGTAGAGGCTCAGCGCTATGGTCAGCCATAATTTATGGGAATAAAAATACTCCTGTCGTGATTTCATGACACGTCAATCCTCCACATATTTCTTGATGAGTACCAGCAGTGTGGTGGCAATGCCCGCCACAATCGCCGACCAGATCGCCACAAACCGGAGAAAGGTCTTGAACGGACTGTCCTCCGTGCTGACAAATACGGCGGTGGAACCGTCCTCGCCCCCGATGATGCCGATGTCGCCCTTCATGCCGCTCGCGAGATTGCGCACACCCGTCGCCAGCCCTACCACACTGATGATACACAGCAGCAGCGAGGTGACTTTTTTATAAGCGCTTCGTATCCAATCCATGATGATTCACGCTCCTTTTCAGCATAATCTACTAAAAGAAATATTAAAAGGCTATTGATATTATATCGTTATTATGATATAATAACGATATAATATTTTGACTGGGAGGTATCACTATGGCAACAATCAGACCAAGCTCAGATTTAAGAAATCGATACAATGAAATATCCGATTTTTGCCACCAATATCACGAACCTATCTTTATCACCAAAAATGGAGTAGGTGATCTGGTGGTTATGTCTAACGACGAATATGAGAGACTTTGCGGAAAACAGGAGCTTTACAGGCTTTTAGATCAAGGCATAGAAGCAATGAAATCGGATACAGGTCGTCCGGCAGATGAAGTTTTTGAAGAAATAGAGAGGAATTTCGGTTTTGGAGAAGTATAATGTTATTATCGAATATCCCGCCACAGAAGATTTAAATGACATTCTCTCTTATACCACATACAATCTGAAGGAACCTGCCATTGCAAAAAGAATCTATGCTTCTATCAAAGTAAAAGTAAAAACTTTAGAACTTATGCCTAATCATCATCCCGTTATTCATGAAGACAAATACAGAAAACTTGACATAAGAAAAATGCCTGTTGAAAACTACACCGCATTTTACACCGTCGATGAAAGCACTAAAACCGTTCATATTTTGAGGATTTTATACAATCGCCGCTATTGGAAAAACTTAATCTGAATAGTAGAGCAGTCTGGATAAATCAGGCTGCTTTTTTACAGTATCTTCTCCATGCCGATTTTCTGCGGCACCAGTCCGCAGCGTTCATAGAATTGCATTGCGCCCGGATTGCAGCACCACACATTCAACGTGACATTATAACAGCCGCTTTCCTTCGCAAATTGCAGCACATATTCATACAACTGCCGTCCGATGTGCTGTCCGCGCCGTTTCTCATCCACGCAGAGATCGTCGATATATAACGTCTTGATATCGGTCACGCAGGCGTCGTTGAGGTGCCGCTTGAATATGCAAAAAGCATAGCCTGTCACCTCATCGCTGTCCACGGCAACAAAGATGGGACGGCTGTCGTCCTTCAAAATATCGGACAACTGTTCCGCTGTATATTTGGTTCCGTCCGGTTGGAAAAGGTCCGGTCTGCCATGATGATGCACGTTGCAAACCTGCCGCAGCAGTTCGCTGACGGCAGGAATGTCGCTTTGCTTTGCTCTGCGGATCATCATACGCCGATACACTCCCTGATTCTTCTGACGTTTGCCAGCGTGTTTTCCTTGGCGGGACCGCCCGCGCTCTTGCGCTGGCTAACGCATACGTCGAGGTTGATGGCTTCATACACACCCTCGTCAAATGTATCGCAGATTGCCTTGTACTCTGCCAGCGGCAGGGTTTCAAGCGTCTCGCCCATCGCGATACATTTTGCCACGAGTGTGCCGGTTGCCTTGTACGCGTCGCGGAAGGGCAGTCCTTTCTTCACGAGATAATCCGCGCAGTCGGTGGCATTGATAAAGCCCCTGGCGGCGGCGGCACGCATATTGTCCTTGAGGACGGTCATGGTGTCAAGCATGGGAGTAAAGGTGGTAATGCACATTCTCACGGTATCAAACGCGTCGAAAATGGCTTCCTTGTCCTCCTGCATATCCTTGTTGTACGCCAGCGGAATCCCCTTCATGACCGTGAGCAGCGTCATCAGATCGCCGAACACACGCCCCGATTTGCCGCGCACCAGCTCCGCGATATCGGGATTTTTCTTCTGCGGCATGATGGATGAACCGGTCGAAAACGCGTCGTCCAGCTCGATGAATTTGAATTCCCACGAACACCACAGAATGATTTCCTCGGCAAAGCGCGAAAGATGCACCATCACAATGGAAAGCGCCGAAGCGAGTTCCAGACAGAAATCGCGGTCGGACACACCGTCGAGACTGTTGCGGGCATAGTCGTCCATGCCCAGCGCCGCAGTGGTCAGACGGCGGTCGATGGCATAAGTCGTGCCAGCCAGCGCACAGCTCCCGAGCGGGTTGACGTTCATGCGCTTCTTCGCGTCCTCGATACGGGCAATGTCACGCACCAGCATTTCGGCATAAGCAAGCAGATGATGCCCGAAGGTGATGGGCTGCGCCCGCTGGAGATGGGTATAGCCCGGCATGACGGTTTCGGCGTGTTCCTCCGCCTTGCTGCAAATCACTGTCACCAGTTCTTTGAGAGCAGAAACCATTTCGTCCGCCTGTTTCCGGAGATTCAGCCGGATGTCCAGCGCCACCTGATCGTTGCGGCTGCGGGAAGTATGCAGGCGCTTGCCGGTGCTGCCCAGACGGGCGGTAAGTTCGCCTTCCACGAAAGTATGAATGTCCTCGGCTTCCATGTCAATTTGCAAAGCACCGCTCTCGATGTCGTTCAGAATGCCCTGTAATCCCTCAATAATCTTATCCGCCTCCGCGCGGTCGATGATGCCGCAGGCACCCAGCATATCGGCGTGCGCCATGCTGCCTTCGATGTCCTCACGGAACATGCGGCTGTCGAAGGAAATGGAT
>CAMJHU010000133.1 GCA_946405565.1 uncultured Clostridia bacterium | reverse complement strand
CATTCCACCGGTCACGGCGTAGGGCTCGAGATTCATGAATTTCCGGCGGTATCGTATAAAGGCGGGAAAATTCCCGTCGGCGCGGTCATTACCGTCGAGCCGGGGATTTACCTTCCGGGCAAATTTGGCGTAAGAATTGAAAACATGATGTTCAAAACAGAGACAAGCGCTGTCAATCTGACGCAGATGAACCGCGACTTGTTGATACTGTGATAAATGCTTCACACACAATTCTACGGTTTTGTTCAAAAAACGAACAAAAAAATGAAAAAAACGATAAAAATCACTTGCAATTATGGGGTTTTTGTATTATAATACTAAGCGGAAAGTTATTTCATGGAGGTTAAAACTAAATGATAGTAGCAGGAGATTTCAGAAACGGCGTTACGTTTGAGATGGATGGTGCCGTTTATTCCATTATCGAATTCCAGCACGTCAAGCCCGGCAAGGGTGCCGCCTTTGTCCGCACCAAGCTGCGCAACGTCATTACCGGCGCCGTGACCGAAACTACTTTTAATCCGTCAGCCAAATTCCCCACCGCCTATGTGGAACGTAAGGATATGCAGTATCTTTACGAGGACGGCGGCTTGTATTACTTTATGGATCCCGAAACCTACGAGCAGCTCCCCATCAATCAGAGTACGCTCGGCGACAGCTTCAAGTTTGTCACCGAAAACATGACCTGTAAGGTGCTTTCGTATAAGGGCAATGTTTTCGGCGTCGAGCCTCCCAATTTTGTCGAGCTGAAGGTGACCAAAACCGACCCCGGCTTCAAGGGTGATACCGCGACCAATGCGACCAAACCCGCCACACTCGAAACCGGTGCCGAGATCAAAGTGCCGCTCTTTATTGAGGAAGGCGATATGATCCGCATTGATACAAGAACGGGACTGTATATGGAACGCGCTTAATCGGCTCAAAGGGTTTTCTACTGGCATTTGGTTTTGAAAAAATACTGAACAGAGAGGGAAATTGATATGAATAAGTTGGAAAAGCTTGCTTATCTGAAGGGCTTAGTCGCCGGTCTGCACCTGAACGATGACAAAAAAGATACCAAAGTCATTAAGTATCTGATGGAATTGCTGGAAGATATCGTGCTGGATATGGAAAATCTGGAGGATGGCTTCTATGAGTTCCAGCAGCAGCTCGACGAGGTGGATGAAGACCTCGGTGCCATTGAGAAGGATCTCTATGAAGCGGAGGATAGCAAGCCTGCTCCCGGCAAGCAACAGAAAAAGAAGAAGTCCAAGAAAACCAAGGACGAACTTTATTATGAAGTGACCTGCCCGACTTGCGGCGATACTATCTGTCTCGACGAGGAACTGATTAATGTCGGTGAGATGGAATGCCCCAACTGCGGCGAAAAGCTGGAGTTCGATCTCGATAATTAACCACAACGACATTTCAAAGTGAAGGAGACATCCGGTTTTCGGAATGTCCCTGTACAGTTGGTGCTTTGAAGCAAATGAAATTGGCTGAATCATATCGGCTTTTTGAGTTGTGTCTTTATTGAGTTGATTCTTTCCGCGAAAATCGTTTCCCTGTTTGCATGATTCTTGGAAACCCAAGAGTACAAAACCAAATACTGGCAATGAGCATATTCATATGAAGAAAGAGGAGTTTGGCGTCTAGGGATTGCCATGCTCCTTTTTTGATAAGCAATGAGAAAAAAAGGGAGGGCGTCGATGAGTGGTGAAGTGAGAAGAGGATTTGTGCCGACCGACGCGGCGGATTTTGATGAGCCGAAGCTGGCTTTGCTGCGGCGGGCGGAGGACGATTTACGCTCGCTGCTGGATCGTGGCTATCCGATGGAAAGCGCCGCATCGCTGGTGGGCAATCATCATCAATTGACCGCGCGGCAGCGGCTGGCAGTGGTGCGGGCAACCGCGTCGCATCAGCAGTTGGCGGAGCGAAGGGTTCGCCTGCTGCCGGAGGAGGCGGCGAGCCGGGACGTGCTGATCGATGGGCTGAATGTTATCATCACGCTGGAAACCGCGCTTTCACGCAGCACCGTGTTTCGCTGCATGGACGGTACCGTGCGGGATTTGGCGGCGGTGCGCGGCAGTTATCGCATTATCGAACATACCCATACTGCCATACGGCTGCTGGGGGACTATCTGGAGCAAATCGGCGCGGCGCGTGTGACGATTTATCTTGACGCGCCGGTGTCCAATACCGGACGACTCAAAACGCTGCTGGCGACCTATTATGAACATCGGCGTTTTGCGGCGGATATCGAATTGGTACCGGACGCGGACGCGATGCTCCGGGGCAAAGCCCATATTATCACGAGCGACGGAGTGCTGCTGGATGAATGTCAGAGCTGGCGCAACGCGGCGGCGGAGATCATTGCCAAGCGTATCCGCGAAGTGCGTCCGATACCGCTGGACGAGCCGGCGCGCTGCCCGGATGCCGCGGACGGGCGGATTTATGTGGCGGTAAAGGGCATTCTGGCGGAAGACGGCAGGGCGCTGATTGCCGAACGTGCCGACCGACCGGGCTGGTGGGAATTTCCCGGCGGCACGATGGAATTCGGGGAAAACACAGCGCAGACACTGGTACGGGAGTTCCGCGAGGAAATGGGACTGTGTGTGGAACCGGTCCGGCTGCTGTGTGAGTACACGGTGCGTCTCAACCCGGCATATCAGATCGTGGTGATGACCTATCTCTGCCGACAGACGGAGGCAGGGACGGTGCGGCTTTCCTCCGAGCATCTGGCGTATCAGTGGGCGGATCGCGACACCATGCGGGCGCTGCTCATAAAAGATATCCGGGACGCGCTGGATCGGAACGAATTATGGGATATCGTTTCTTAAAAAATGAAAGGTGTGTAACATATGTCATTGGAAGGAATTCTGGGAATCGTCATTTTGATTGTACTGTTTTTGGGTGTGGCATATATGCAGCGGCTGTATTGGAGAATGCGCAGCGACAACGGTTACAATATGGGCAGAAATCATATGCACGATTTGGGGTTCAGCGATAAGGATATCGAGCAGGGACAGGACGATGAGGACGCGGATTTATATGTATTCCGCAAAAAGCACGGAAAGTGAGCGGGCAGCATGAAATGGATGAACCGATTATTCCGCTATCCGCTCCCGTATGACACGGAAGGGTCCAACGAACTCTTTCTCCGGGCGGTGCGGGAAAACTGCCGCTATCAATATCTCCATAACGCCAAATACCGCGCCATTCTCGACGGCAAAGGCTTTCACCCTTCCATGCTGCGGACGTATGACGACATTGCGGCGCTGCCGGTCATTCCTACGCTGGTGTTCAAGCACCATGCAATGTATACGCTGTCGCCGCGACGTATGCCGGTGAAGGCGACCTCCTCCGGTACGGGCGGTGCTTTCAGCCGTGTGGGATTCGCGTGGGGGGATTTGCGCCGCGGACTGTCCATGGTGCTGCGGGTGGTGGGATATCGCCGTCTGTTTTCGCTCAGACCTGCCAATTACATCGTATTCGGTTACAAGCCGCACAGGAGCAACCACACCGCTGTCACCAAGACAGCCTTCGGCGCGACGCTCTTCACGCCGCAGCTGCACCGTACCTATGCGCTGCGTTATACCGACGGGCGGTATGTGCCTGACCTGGAAGGCGTGATACGGGCGATTCTGCGGTTTTCCCGTTCGCGGTTTCCGCTGCGGTTCATGGGATTTCCGTCCTATACCTATTTCGCGATGCGTATGCTGGATGAGAGAGGCATCTCTCTGCGGCTGCCCAAAGGCTCCAAAATCATGCTTGGCGGCGGCTGGAAACAGTTTTACCGAGAGGCAGTGGACAAATCCGCCTTTTACGCACTCGCTAAAAAGGTTTTTAACATTGACGATTGCAATATCGTGGAATTTTTCGGAGCGGTCGAGCATCCGATTCTGTACTGCGACTGTCCGCGTCATCATTTTCATGTGCCGGTGTACGGTCGTGTCATTATCCGCGACGTCAACACACTGGCGCCGCTGCCCTACGGTCACATGGGATTGGTCAATCTTGTTTCGCCGATGGTCATGGCAACACCGATTCTGAGTGTCATGACCGATGACCTTGGCGTGCTGCGTGACGGCAGGGAATGCGGGTGCGGGCTGACATCGCCCTATCTGGAAATCATCGGACGGGTGGGACTGAAAGACATCAAAACCTGCGCGGCAGGCGCGGCGGACATCCTCAAGGAAACGGGGGGGAGCGTATGATTCTGGCGGATGGCGTGATTTTGGGGGCGGAGGAACAGCCCTGTCTTCTCGATGAACTGGAAGACCGTATCAATCACACCCGTGAGAAGGAACGGCTGGATACGGAAACCGTCATTGCCGCGATTGACCAATTAGGGCGTCGTCTGGCGGCGGGTGAATTCGACGGTCTGATTGAAGCCGTGGGTCTTGGCGACAAGATGGAAGATTTGCGTTCCTTCACGCGGCTGCTCAGCCGCGACTATCTGCAGCGCAAAGTGGATGTCGAGCTGGGAGCGCATTGGGACGTTCCCACCGTGACCGAAGCGGCATTCGGTCTGAACGGAACCCACACCCGCGCGGTGCCGCTGGGAACCCTGTTTCATGTGGCGGCAGGCAATATGGATTTTCTGCCCGCCTATACGGTAGTGGAGGGACTGCTCACCGGCAATGTCAATCTGCTCAAGCTGCCCCAGGCGGATGGCGGCGCAACGATCTGGACGCTGCAGAAGCTCATTGACATTGAGCCTCGTCTGCGGCATTTTCTTTATGTGTTCGATACGCCTTCAAGCGATGTCGCGACGCTGCGGCGGCTGGCAGCGATGGCGGACGGCATCGTGGTGTGGGGAGGCGAAGAAGCGGTGAGGGCGGCATGCAGTCTGGCGCCGCCCGGCGTCAAGCTCATCGAATGGGGACATCGTCTGAGCTTTGCCTATCTTTCGGGCGATTGGCGGGCGCAGACACATCAGCTTACCGCTCTTGCCAACCATATTGTGAGGACCGAGCAGCTTTTGTGCAGCTCCTGTCAGACGATCTACCTGAATACCCGTGACATGACGGATATTGAATTATTCTGTGAAGGCTTCCTGCCGCTGCTCCAAGCGGCGCGTGAGCAACACCCGATGGAGGATATCGGTGCGGCGGCAGCGATTACACTGAAAAATATGGCGTCCGAAGTAGAAGCGATGATGACCGGCTCCGCAGCGGAACAGCCCGGAAAGTACCGCGGGAGGCAGTGCGAACTGACCGCGTGTGAGGACAGTGAACTGACGGTTTCTGAACTGTTCGGACGGGTATGGGTCAAGCGACTGCCGGAAGCACAGCTTTTGCCGGTGCTGCGGCGGCAGAAAGGCTGTCTGCAAACGGCGGGACTGCTTTGCGACGAGCGGGACCGTGAGCGTCTGACCGATCTGCTGATTCGCTGCGGCGTCAACCGCGTGACCACACCGGGGGGGATGTCCGATGTGATGATGGGAGAATCGCATGACGGGGAGTATGCCCTGCGGCGGTATATACGGATGGTGAATATTGAAATACCGGCGGCGGAAAACCATAGGACGGCTCCGTCGCTCAATTCATAAAATATTCATCATTCGGCATTGCAAAATTCATGGAAACGCGCTATGATGGAGAATAATAAGTATTAGCGGGGTGTGACGGCTTGACAATCAATGAAACGGTGATCTGTTTCTTTCTGTACAGCTTTCTGGGATGGGTGTATGAGACCGCGCTGGTGAGCATCCGCGAAAAACAATGGTCCAACCGGGGGTTTCTGATCGGACCGATTTGCCCCATTTACGGATTCGGGGCATTGACTTTCATTTTGATCGGCACGGGGCTTAACCTCTGGCTGACCTTTCTGGTTTGTATGGTGAGTTCGGCGGTGCTGGAATATGTCACGGCATATGCGCTGGAAAAATTTTTCCACGCGGCATGGTGGGATTACAGTCGGATGCCGCTGAATGTCAACGGCTACATATGCCTGCCCGCGTCGATGTTTTTCGGTGCGGCGGGGGTGATGGTGTCCCACGGACTGCACCCGCTGGTGTATCCGCCGATTCAGGCGCTGCCCGACGTGACGCAAAATCTCATGGCGCTGCTGCTGACGTCGGCGGTTTCCGCCGACGCAACGCTGACGGTGGCAAGCCTGAGCGATTTTGTGCAGAAGATGAAGGCGTTTGAAACACGCGCCAATCAGGCGATTGCCGCCAAATACGAGGAACTGGAAAGCTCGGTCAGCGGCAGGCTGGCAAATGTGAAGGCGCTGTCGCTTTCGTCGGCGATGAAGGACTGGATTATCGAACAGGAATTCAAAAAAGCCAATTTCAAGCTGGACTGGC
>CAMJHU010000132.1 GCA_946405565.1 uncultured Clostridia bacterium | reverse complement strand
GGTCAGCGGTGTGCTGGGCGTGGTGTTCGTGGCGCTTTGCGCGGGCATGATCGCCAATCTGCTGGCGATTTTTGACAAGATGAATAAGCTCACCCAATCGTTGCGCACATCGGGCGAAACCTATCTGAGCCAGAACATCTATGAACAGATGGGCAGTTCCCACACAATGGGACTCATGTGGCTGTGTCTGCTCTTTGCGATGCTGGTGCTGCTCTACATTCTGGTGGGCAAGCTCAAGCTGCGTCTCAAGAAGATCAGCCGCAAGGAGCGCCGCTTCAAGCAGAAGGGCATTTATATTGACATCTAAGGCAATATTAAGTAACTATGCAGAAATAATTGATACATTTCACTTGCTGAAACACGCAAGCATACTGTATTTTTAAGCAGAAAATGACTGATTAAATTCTGCATAGTTCCTAAGTTAAAAAAACAAACCGGGTCACGGTTCAGATGTTTGAGCCATGACCCGGTTTTATTTTTGAAATCCGCGCGGCGAAGCACGCGCAATCTACCAAGCAGCGGGACATCCGTGGCAAGACCCAACGGGTGAGGTACGCGTGCGGCGTCAGCCGTATTCGCCCCGGTCGCGAGCATCAAGGCAAAAGTCCGGACGCGAGCGATATACTTCCCCATATGCAAGCGCGAAAGAACGTCAATTGCCGCCAGCCTTATTCAGCCGCGCCCCCGCGCCCATGTCGGTTCATCAGGCACCCGGTAAACCGAAAACGGGGAAACCAACGCTACTTCTTCCGGCTGATGACGAAGGAATAGAGGATGGGGAGAAATACGGCAATGAAGATAGTGAAAATGCTCACGACATAAGCGCCCAGAAAAGTTGCGGCAAGAACGATGATGCCGCCTGCCACCATGAACCAACCGGCGAGGCGGTGGGTTTTGTTCCAGACTTCTTCGTCGTGGATGGTCCACGGCAGCTTGATGCCGAAGGTCAGATTGGGGCGGGTCTTGGGCAGATAGTTGCCGATGACAATCATCATAATGCCGAGCAGCAGGCAGCATACCAGTCCGATGTTGTGAAACAGATCCAGCACATACAGAACCGTCACGCATTCCAGCACGAGACAGAGAACCGGCATGATAATCCGCGTAATCCATCTGACCGCCCTGGGCTGCGTTCCGGCTTTGGTATTGAGGTTGTCGGCGAGACAGCAGATCAGGTGGAGCGCCACCATGATCAGCGGCAGTCCGAACACCACAAAGGCTTTGCTGCCCCAGCCGTCGGGCTGGTTGTCGATGCCCCAGTGCATCGGAATGACGTCGGGCAGCCGGTTCCAGCACACCAGCCCCGGTATCATGCCCAGCAGACACAGCAGGGCGGTGGAGATGTCATAACGGGTCAGAATGTTTTTTTTATCGGTTGCTTTCATTTTCATGAACCTCACTTTCAGATGATGCGGGAGCGTCATCGGCGGATGCGCCGGTGAATTGGTTGAACCACAGCATGATTTCTTCAAATACGGAGATATTCAGGGAATAATAGATGAAGTTTTTCTCTTTTGTTTCATAGATCAGCTCCGCCTTTTTGAGCTGATTGAGATGATAGGAAATCGTGGCACCGGTCATGTCGAACCGGGAAGCGATTTCACCCGCCGACATGCGTCCGTCGCGCAGCATGAGCAGAATCTCACGCCGGGCGGGGTCGGAGAGTGCCTTGAAAGTTTCGGGGAATCCCATGATCACTTCCTCCTTTTGCCCAATAGCAGCAGCAGAACGGCGAAGAGAATCAACGGCAGTCCGGCGAGCAGTCCGTTGGGAACCGGTCCGAGCAGGGACATATAGGACGGACGGCTGACAACGCACACAATCGGCGGAATGGTGGCGACGGCATTGATACAGCCGTGCAGCAGCGAAGGCCCCCAGATACAGTGGCTTTTTTCATAGACCCAGTCGGCAAGTATGCCGATGGGTATCGTGAAAAGGCAGAACAGCAGCATTCCCACTACCGGAAATCCGGGATAGCCGGTGCCGTATTCATAGCCGATCAGCCAGATCAGCGGCCAGTGCCAGACGCCCCAGATCACGCCGCCGAGCAGCAGCCCTTTGACGTACCCGAGCTTCTCCTTGAGCCGCGGATAGAGGAAGCCCCGCCAGCCGACTTCTTCACCCAGTGCGGCAAAGGTGTTGATCACAGGGGCATACAGCAGGGAGCTTGCCACGGTAATCGCAAGGTAAAGGGGATAGGTCAGTCCTTGCGCTTCCAACTGCGCTATTGCGTCGTCGCCGGCGGCGGCACGGATATACTCGCCGGTCAGATCAAAGTGCGACGGGAAGACCGCGAAATAGAGCAGCGCACCCAGCGCCGTGAGAAGAATCGGCGACAGCCACGCCACGACCCACGCGGAGACGCAGCCCTTCCATTTCGGCGCCCATCCCATCTCTTTCAAGCCCGCACGCGACAGCAGCACGCCCGCGAACGGCGCGAACATGAGCGCTATCATCATAAGCTGTCCCGCCTGCGGGGAGACGTGATAGAACATCCATGCCGCCGCGCCTTCGAGCATCCACGCGATGAGGAAGGTCCAGAGCAGATAGGGAAGGATTCTGGATTTTTTTTCGGTCATACAGGGTCACACCTTTCGGATGAAATACAAAGTATTTAGAAAACTTTCTAAATAGAATATACCACAGAAAAATCGATTTGTCAAGAGGTATTTAGAAATTTTTCTAAATTGTATTTTCGACACCAAACGACAAATTTCCCCCATACGTCGATTTGCATTAAGAATTTATGATGTTTCTGTGTGGGATAACATAATTGTGAAATGGGTCAATTGACAATCGCGTGGGCTTTGGTGTACAATGCAGATACAGTGAGCAAACTATATTGATCCGCATTGGAAAAAAGGGCATACTTCTTGATTGTATTTGCGTAAACGGTGGTGCATTTGTATTGAACAATGAGAACAATCACGGCGGTGAATCAAGCATGGATCCCAAGGAAATACAGAAAGACATAGAAACCGGCGGCGCGGCGGCGCAGCCGTCGGAAATATCGCTGGCATCGATGGATACGCCGCTGGAGGCTTTGCCCGAGGTAGCATCTCTGACACAGGAGCTGCTTGTCGAGCGGAAAGCCGCGGTGAAATCGACATCCGGCGGTAAGAATAAAAAGCGTAAATCCAAAAAAGCCTCTCACCCCGCCCGGTCATCGTCCGGAACGGACGATCACGCAGACAGCGGGGAAAGATTTGAAACGACGGTTTCCGAAAAAAAACCGGCGGCAGCGGTCAAAGCCGAGGAATCCGGTGAACCGCTGCCGGTAACGGAACCGGCGCCGGATGAAACGCCCTCTGTCAAAGAGACGGCAAGCGTCTCTGAGACGGCAAGCGTCTCTGAGACGACAGGCGTCTCTGAGCCGGCGGCTGATCAGGTCAAACCTGCCGCCGGACGGCGCAAGCGGATCATCGTCACGGCGGTGATCGCGGTGGCGGTGCTGGTGGTGGGACTGATTGTCTGGGAAGGCGTGCGGCTGGCGGGCATCGTGAACTCGGTGAATTTTGTCAAACCGGGCAGTCTGTTCGGCGACACCGAGACGGTGGTGAGCGAATCGGTGCTGGCGACGTTTGTTTCCCACTCGGACGACACCAAAAACGTGCTGCTCATCGGGTATGACATCGACGAAAACGGCCGTTCCCGTTCGGACAGCATGATTCTGGTGACGCTGGATCATCAGCACCGGAAAATCAAAATGACCTCCTTCATGCGGGATATGTATGTCACGGTGCCGGGGTACGGGCATCAGAAGATGAACTCTTCGTTCGCGTTCGGCGGACCGGAGCTGGTCGCAAAGACCATCTATGCCAACTTCGGCTTACAAGTGGACAAATACGTCTGTGTGGATTACAAGGCGTTTGTCGATGTGGTCAACGAAATCGGCGGCATACCGATTGACATTGAAGAGATGGAGCTGGAGCAGTTCAATAAATATGTCGGCAAAAAGGAATCCAACAAAATCTACGAGGCGGGTTCCTATGTGATGAACGGTAAGCAGACGCTGACCTACTGCCGGATCCGCAAGGTGGGCAGCGATACCATGCGCACGGCGCGTCAGCGCGAGGTGCTGGGCAAAATCATGAAGAAATGCGAAAATATGTCGCTGCTGGAACTGGAACATCTGCTGCGCGTGACCGCGCCCAATGTTACCACCAATCTTTCGCTTACGCAAATCTTTCAGCTTGCGGCGGAAGGACTCAGCAGCAAGGATTATGACATCCAGGGACTTCGCATACCCGTGGGCGACGCGTGGTATGATCTCAATATCGGCGGCGTGTCATATGTGGGCATTGATGTGAATGCCACCGCCCGCTGTCTCTCGGACTTCCTCTACGGCGACGAGGAAAAAGCCAACGAACTGGTAGAACATCAGCAAAAAGTGGACGACACCTATGACGAATGGGAACGGGCGCGGTATGAACGCAAAAAAGCCCGCGAAAACAGAGGATAACCTTTTTATTCTGAAACTGTATCATAAAACACAAACCGCTCTGTATGATGCAACCGTACAGAGCGGTTTATGATTGGGAGGAAACGCAGATTTATGGCGGACGCGATTATCATCAACGGACTGAAAGTCTTTGCCCATCACGGGGTGCTGCCGGAGGAAAAGCAGCAGGGACAGTTGTTTTATCTGGATATCGAATTATTCACGGATTTGTCGCTGCCCTGTCTGTCGGACAACGTGGAACATACGGTCAATTATGACGAGGTGTGTACGCTGGCGGAACGGCTCATGACCGAGCGGAAGTATGACCTCATCGAAAAAGCGGCACAGGTGGTGTGCGACGGGATTCTGGAAGCCTTTCCGCAGGTGAGCGAGGTGGAACTCACACTCCGCAAACCCCACGCGCCGGTGAAATGTGAGATTGCCTACGCGGCGGTGCGGATTCGTCGGGGAAGGGGGCAGGCGTGATGGTCAGAAAAGCGGTCATCGGACTGGGCGGCAATCTGGGCGATGTGGAGCGGCAGCTCCGGCTGGCACTGGAAGCGCTGGACGGACTGTGCGGTACAAGGCTCCTGCGGGTGTCGCCGTTTTACCGGACGGCAGCGGTGGAAGTCGCGGCGCCGCAGCCGGACTATCTCAACTGCGTGGCGGAGATTGAAACCTCGCTGTCGCCCCATGCGCTGCTGGGCGCGTGTCTGGGTATCGAGTCGGCACTGGGACGGCTGCGGGAAGGGGTGAAATCCCCGCGGACGGTGGATATGGATTTGCTGCTGTATGAAGGGGTATCGCTGGAGAGTGAGGAACTGACGGTGCCGCATCCGAGGCTGCTGTACCGCGCGTTTGTGCTGGTGCCGCTGCGGGATTTGTATCCCGGAGGTACCGCGCTGGGATTTGACTTTGCGGGAGGTTTTGCCAATATCGCCGGACAAAGCATCGCGCCGAATTAGCGGAGCGAATGCGGAGCGGGGGAGTCGAGAGGGGCGAGCCCTCCTCGCAGGGGCGTGGGGGCAGCGCCCCGGGAGGCAGGCGAAAGCCTGCCGAGCGAATCGCGCCCGGATAACCAACGGGAAAGGGCGAATTCCCAAAAGAAACCCAACAAAATTTCACCAAACTCATGCTAATATCGTTATATATTCGGAATCAGTTGGTAAATAATCCAAGGCACCCAGTATATACTTATGTTATCGTTAGAGCCTGTTCAGTATCTCCACGTGTGCGGATGGCGCCCGCTGCTTTAGCAGCTGCAGATTCTTTCGCCAGATGAAGCCAAAACCGCAGGCAATACTTTGTGTGATTAACTAGGAAACATTCGTTTCCTTGGATTTTGGCAAAATATGGCGGAAAATATGCAAGCCAGACGTGCGTGGAGAGATACTGAACAGGCTCTTAGACATCACGATATTTCCATGAGTATGAGAGGCGCCATATGAATAATGAACGCACCGTCGAGCAGAAAGTCGGGAGACAAATTCAGCAGCTCCGGAAACAGAAGGGATACACACAGGAACAACTCGCCGAAATGATTGATTTATCCACCAACTATCTTTCGGATATCGAGCGGGGGAAAAGCTTTCCCCGTCCTGAAAAGCTGGTGGCTATCATGAACACGCTGGGGTGTTCCGCGGACGATCTGTTTCAGGATGTGATGGATGCCGGCTATCAGGTAAAAGTGTCCCGGCTGGCTGACCGGCTTGCCCACCTAACCCCTGAAAATCAGCAATTGGTCATGGATTTGCTGGACGTATTGTTGAAACATCTCCCATCATGATGGATTTGGTGATAAGGAACTATGCAGAAATAATTGATACATTTCACTTGCCGAAACACGCAAG
>CAMJHU010000131.1 GCA_946405565.1 uncultured Clostridia bacterium | reverse complement strand
GTGATTGTGACGTTGAATTTATTTTGAATTTTTTCGTTTTTTTTCAGAAAATCCTTGATTACAGCCGCCTTTTGGTGTAAAATAGAGATAATTACGGAGGTGTTCAGTTTATGGATGAAACAATGACTTTCTCAATCGAGCAGGACCATGAAGAAGAAATGAAGGCACTCGTACAGCTTGTATACGACGCGCTCAAAGAAAAGGGGTACAATCCGGTCAATCAGATTGTGGGCTATATCCTTTCCGAGGATCCCACCTATATCACCACCCACAACAGCGCACGCAGCATCATCCGCAAAATCGACCGGGATGACCTGCTGGCAGAACTGGTCAAAAATTATGTCAGCCAATAATGCAAAAAAACTTGACATTTGTTGAAATGTATGTTTTAATAATGTCTGTTAAAGGCTGTGAAGCAAAGAAGTAACCGCCGGGGGTGTTCCTGATCCCCCTGACAAGCCCCAGAGAGCCGCCGTTGGGTGAAAGGCGGTGCTGTCGGACGGTGAAATACATTGCGGAGCCGCTGTGCGGAAAGCGGATGATATCCGATCGGCAAGTAGGCACGGACGTGGGCGCACGTTACAGCGCAGGGTGATACCGCGTTTTGCCTGTCACTCGCTAAGGCTCTCACTGCGAGGTGCGGGCAAATTGAGGTGGTAACACGGATTTTTCGTCTATCATTCGGAATTTTCGTCCTCTGTCGTTTTTGCAATGGCAGAGGACTTTTTCTTTTCCACTCACAAAATTCTCTGCTAAATTTTCAATTCAAAAAGGAGAATAATTAAAAAATGCAGATTTATGAGGAACTGGTTGCCCGCGGTCTGATCGCGCAGGTGACCAACGAGGAAGAAATTAAAAACCTGATCAACAATGGCAAGGCCACCTTCTACATCGGCTTCGACCCCACCGCCGATTCGCTGCATGTGGGACATTTTATGGCACTCTGCCTGATGAAGCGTCTGCAAATGGCGGGCAACAAGCCCATCGCACTCGTCGGCGGCGGCACCGGCATGATCGGTGACCCTTCCGGGCGGAGTGATCTGCGGCAGGTGCTGACCGTGGAAACCATTCAGCACAACGTCGAATGCTTCAAAAAGCAGATGAGCCGCTTCATCGACTTCGGCGAGGGAAAAGCCCTGCTGGTGGACAACAAGGACTGGCTGCTCGATCTCAATTACATTGAGCTGCTGCGCGAAGTGGGCGCCTGCTTCTCGGTCAACAATATGCTCCGCGCCGAGTGCTACAAACAGCGCATGGAAAAGGGTCTGAGCTTTTTAGAGTTTAACTACATGATCATGCAGAGCTATGACTTCTATCACCTTTTCCAGGAGTACGGCTGCAATATGCAGTTCGGCGGCGACGATCAGTGGTCGAATATGCTGGGCGGCACCGAACTCATCCGCCGCAAGCTCGGCAAGGACGCCCATGCCATGACCATCACCCTGCTGCTCAATTCCGAGGGCAAGAAAATGGGCAAAACCGCCAAGGGCGCTGTCTGGCTCGACCCCGAAAAGACCTCCCCCTACGAGTTCTTCCAGTACTGGCGCAATGTGGATGACGCTGACGTGCTGAAATGTATCCGTATGCTGACCTTCCTGCCGCTGGAGGAAATCGACAAAATGAACGACTGGGAGGGCAGTCAGCTCAACCGCGCAAAGGAAATCCTCGCCTATGAGCTGACCACGCTGGTTCACGGTAAGGAAGAGGCGGACAAGGCGATGGCTGCCGCCAAAGCGATTTTTGTTTCAGGCGGCGACAGTGAGAATATGCCTTCCACCCAGCTCGAAGCAGCCGACTTCACCGACGGCGCTATCGGCGTGCTGCATCTTATGGTGCGCTGCGGACTGTGCAAATCCAACGGCGAGGCGAGGCGCTTGGTGGAGCAGGGCGGTGTATCTATCAACGACTCAAAAGTGACCGACCCCAAGGCAACGGTTTCCACATCGGATTTCGCCGAAAAGGGCTATGTCGTCATCAAAAAAGGAAAGAAAGTGTTCCACAAAGCCATCTTCAACGCATAATTTTTTCAGATAACCACCATAGAAAAAAGACCGGGAAACAGGACAATAATCCTCTTTCCCGGTTTTTTCTGTTTGCTAGGGATTTATTCATATTCCGCGCCTTCGGGCAGTTCGGATGTATAAACGGTCTTGTCGAGAGGGTTGTAGAGATTGTTGGATTCCTCTTCCTTACTGACCCGCTCGCCGTTCTGATACACCGTGCGCCAGACCTTGACCGTCATACCCCGGTCGCCGCCGGAGGATGAACCGTTGGGATGTTCGGTATTGGGGTGTTTATAATGCACCTGATAGGGTACCTTATCGGTCACTTCACTGGACATCTTGGCGGTAATGCCGTCCTCGGTGCCGGAAATGGTCGCCGTCAGCTTGCGCTTTTCCCACGAGAAGGTGATCTTGATGGGATATTCCTTATTATTGCGGAACTTAAAATCGAGATGTCCCCAGTCGACGGTCGCGTCACATCCCTCGGTCGGCCAGTAGTGAATGACATAGAGATGATTGTGACGTTCGGTAATGTCGAGATTGGCATACAGCGCGGCACAGTAGAGCGTGGTGGAAACCTGACAGATGCCGCCGCCGTAATCCTCCGTGGAACCGGTCGAAATGTAGACCGGCGCCTTCATGAAACCGTTTTCCGCCGTGCGCTTGCCCACCACGCCGTTGAAGGAAAATTCCTCGCCGGGCTGGAGAATATAGCCGTCCGTAAAATCCCCGTAGGTATTGATATTGCGGGCAGCCTGTTCCACATTGTGCGCACGCTCATTGGAAGAACCGGTGTAGGAAGTCGTGCAGAAGGACAGCTCGTCCAAACAGAAAGGCGCCCGCACGGTTTTGAGATCGAGTTCGGGATAAGTGAGCGTGAGCTTGATTTTCCATTTATCGCTGTCTTCCGCCACGGTCTGACGTGCCGCCGCCAGATCAAAATCCTTTCCTACAATGTCGGCGGTAAATTTGGGATTGCCGGCGGAATCAATGGTAAAATCCGCGTTGGCAGGTTCACATCTGACTTCCTCATATATTTTGTCCATATCCACAGCCGGTGCGGTCAGGGTATCCACCTGCAATTCGATGGGGCTGTCGTCGCCAGTCTGGATGCGCTGCACCACGGCAGCGATCAGGTCGGTAAATTTTATGCCCACGCCGTCGGTTCCTTTGAAAACCGTAAGCGTATCGCCCTCAATCGTATAATGCGGCTCAATCATAGGCGTGCCGTATTCTTTGGCGAGATCATTGATAAACTGCCGCACGGCGGTTTCGTTGAAGCAGAGATTATCGACGGTGGTAATGACCTTTTCTTTGGTTTTGCCGTGGGAATCCTTGTATGACACCGTTTCGGAACTGCCGCTCGCGGCGGGAGAAGCGGTAAAATCATAATCTCCCAGCCGGAACCGGCTCTCCTTTCCCTCCACCAGCAGCGTAAAGCTGCGGTCGGCAAGCCGCCGCCCCACTGCCGGCTGCATGGCAAGCGCGACGGTTTCGGGCGTCATGTGGGCGATGGAATTGGTGACCTTCACGGGCGTGAGCGTCACGGCAAAGACAAAGAATACCACGCCGAAGCCGATGGTTGCCAGCAGTGCCGAACCGGAAAAGAACCGTCCCGAATGCGGCTGCTCACGGGGCGGCGGCGCAGGTTCGGATGCGTATTTCATGGAACGGGACGCGCCACGGCGGGACGAAGCGGTACGAGCGGTCGTGCCGCGCTGCCGATGAGGATTAGAAGACAAGAACCATACCTTCTTTTTAGTTTATTCTGAACGAAAAAGCATTTTATTCCATACCGTCGCTGTCATCCAGCGCCCGGACGGCATTGAACCAGAAGCCCTCCCCCGCAAAGCCGTCAGGATCGCAGTCCGTCAGATCATCAGTGAGTTTCTTCAGCATACCTTCGGGTATTTTATAATCCACGGAATAACAGGGGTTGCGGCGCGATACTTCCCGGATAAACGCGTCGTAGAGAATGATGCTTTCATAGAGCGCTTCCAGCGAGGAATTGAGCAGCCACGGCGCTTCGCCTTCCGTCCCGTCGTCAATGACAATGCGGTCGGTTGCGGTTTCGACGCAGATCACGCTGCCGTTGGGAAGCTGTCCGATGGGGTAATATGCCGGGTCGGAAGTCTGATCGGTCTCTCCGAAAAAAAGCCACGGTTCGGCGGAA
The DNA here is from genome assembly GCA_946405565.1 of uncultured Clostridia bacterium. GTDB lineage: Bacteria > Bacillota > Clostridia > Oscillospirales > Acutalibacteraceae > RUG762. Next base: position 2,127 of record CAMJHU010000131.1, on the reverse strand, counting down.
GCCGGAAGACCGATCCGGGTCAGCATTTCCCGCACATCGTCGCTCAATCCCTGCGCCGCGGGCGAGGCAAGCGTGTACTGTACCAGCGGCTCCTGCCATCGGTTGCGAAAATCCTGTGCATTCATATCGTGTCATTCTCCTTCCGAAACGGGTTGCGGCATGATATACCCATTTAGGGTTCGGCTATCGGTGCAGTCATAAATTGTATTATACCTCATGCCTGTGCCTTTTGCAAGTAAAATAATCAGATGACCGAAGAAATCCGTTTCGGCAGAAAGCCTGACTGCCTTCATCGAGATTTTTCAGTTTTTTTGCCAAAACATATTGCCTTTTCAGTCTGTATATGGTAAAATTACCGTTAGTATATACTGTCCGAAAGAGGGTTTTTTACCATGAGCTATTGCGCAAACTGCGGCGGGCGACTAAATGACAACGGTCAGTGTCCCAACTGCGGCGGCGTCAGCGAAGCAAAAATCGCACCCGAAGTCAAAGAGACATCCGACGTTCTAGGCTGTCTCAAAGCCCTGCTATCCGAATCTCCCTTGAGCGCAATAGAGCGTGCCGCCCGTTCCCGCTCTGCATCGGTATGGGTCACGTTCGGCGCATTGTATCTGATCACCACTATTATCGCCCAGATGAGTATGTTTACCTCCCTGCCTCCCGAAGCGCTCCGCGGCGTGCTGGACAAGGGTACGGTGCAAATGATGGCGGAAGCCGGCAACGGCGCTCCCCTACCCGAACACATGATGCCTGCGTTTACGGAAATCTTTGCCTTTTCCGTCGGCATGTCACTGGTGACCATCGCCGTTATCACACTCATGACCGCAATGATCTTCGTGCTGGCAGAAGAACGCCCCACTTTCACACAGGCGCTCAATATCTCCACCTTTGCCACCTTACCGCTGTCGGTTTGTTCGCTCATCGCGCTGCCCTTATTGCTGATTTCCGGGGCGCTGGGAGCCGGCATACTGCTGATCGGATTTGCGGCAGGCGTCATTATGTACTATTTCGGACTGCAGAAGGCGTCCGAATTCAAGCGAAGTCCCTTCTGGCTGTTCATTCTCATGGTCTTTGTGGGCGAGCTGGTCATCGCGCTCTTTTCTCTGATTTTTTCCACGCTGATCTTCTAATTCGGAAAGGTGGTTGACCCATTTTCATGGATACTATTGCATATTTCACCAAAAAACACTGCCGCAGTATTTTTAACATCGCACGTCTGTTGCTGCTGATTACGATGGGCGTGGTGGCTTTCACCGGCATTCCCGGAGCGGCAGGCACCGCGGAGGGCGTCGTTCTCGTACTCATGACGCTGCTCTGCGCTTTTTATATGGCGGGACAGCCTTTAGGCTGTTCGCTGCTGCAGATTCCGTTTGCGATATTGTCGTTTGTCTCCTTCTTCGCGGGACTGGGGCTGAGCATCATGGGATTTTTAGCATTGCGATATTCTCCGGTGGAGGAGGATATCCACACAGCGGCAGCCTCCGTCGGCATTCCGCTCGATCGGATTGTTCACATTTCGGGTATGCCGCTCGGTATTGTCGGAATGCTGCTCTTCTTCCTTTCATTTGTCAGCTTTTGCGCGGTAATGTATCTCTCCACCGTCAAAAGCTGTCTGTCCAACGTTATTTCCCGTCACGGCGCCCGCGTATTTACCGCGTGCAGCATTCTCACAGCCATTGCCGTGGCGGCGGGCGCCGTCTTCTTTATCCTCCGCTGCGGCGGTTGGTCGGCAGTCATTGCCGACCGGCGGAATACCTCCCTGCTGGCGGAAATTGTATTGTTTGCCCTTGTACTGCTCATTACGGGATGCTCTGCCAATGCCTTCCTGCGAACCACCTATGCCTTCAAAGTGTTCGAAGACAAAATGATGAAAGTCGAAATGAATGCCGACGGTACAATGTACGTTCCCATTCAGGAGGATACCGACGGAGAAGAAGTGCAGCCGCTGCCCGTTCCGGTTCCGAAATACACTGCTTCGGATAAATCCGGCAGAAAACCGCCGATCAAGTCCTTTGCGGAACTGGAAATCGCCCGTTCTATCGACGGCTCCCACAATGAATATTTTATCATATGATATTTGATCTTTTAATAAAAAGGCTGCGGTATTTATATCTTTAATAAGTTCAG
>CAMJHU010000130.1 GCA_946405565.1 uncultured Clostridia bacterium | reverse complement strand
ATGGCAAACAGCTTTGCTTTCGCCGCGAAATACGCCTCCATCGTGCCGTGCAGATCCAGATGATCCTCCGTCAGATTGGTAAAGCAGGCTGCCGCGAAATGCAGCCCGGTAACGCGCCCGAGTTCCAGCGCGTGGGAAGACACTTCCATAATGACATATTCGCAGCCCGCTTCCGCCATGCGCCCGAACAGACTGTGCAGTTCGTAGATATCCGGCGTGGTAAAACGGGCGGGAACCACCTCGTCGCCAATCATATTCTGAATCGTGCCGATAAGTCCGCACTTGTGACCGCAGCGCTCCAGCACCTGCTTGGTGATCAGCGTCGCGGAGGTCTTGCCGTTGGTGCCGGTCACACCGATCAGCCGGAGCTGCTCCAGCGGATTGCCGAAGAGGTTTTCACACATCACGGCAAACGCGGTCTGGGTGGACGCTACCACAATCTGCTGTGCCAATCCCAGATCCCGCTCACACACCACGACCGGCGAACCCTTCGCCAGCGCGTCGGCGGCATAATCGTGACCGTCAGCGCTCAGTCCTCTGATGCAGACAAAAACCACGCCTTCGCCCGCCTTGCGGGAATCGGCGGTAATGTCGGTAATCTCACAGTCCGTAAAAGCCGGACACGCCACGCCTTTCATAATATCGGAAAGCATTTTTTTCATCATACGCATTGTAACCTCCTGTCACCTGAGGGGCAAATGACCTGTTAATCCGTGATGCCGGTCACGGAAAATTCCACCGTGACCACCGTTCCCTGCTCCACGCGGCTGCCTACGGGAATATCCTGTGATTTGGAGACGCCGCTGCTGCTCTCATAGCCCGTGCCGGAATAGCGGATGTTGAGATTCTTGTTTTTGACCGTCCACGCCACCTGCGTCGGGGAAAGCCCCACGAGATCAGGCACCGTGGTCATCGGCACCTCGCCGTCCGATTCCGTGGTGACCACCACGGTGCTGGACTTGGGCACGCTGCGGGAACCGGACGGAATCTGTCCGGTCACAGTACTGCCTTCGCCAATGACGCGGACGTTCAGTCCCTTGGCTTCCAGCGCAGCCGTCGCCTCTTCCGTGGACTGTCCCACCACGTTGGGTACCATCGTATCCATCAGCCGCGCGTCGTTTTCGGAATAAATGGTGTCGATGCCCAGATGCGGCAGCACCTCCGACAGCACATTGCGCACCACCGGCGCCACAATGGTGCCGCCGCCGTGGCTGCGGGGATTGTTGGGTTCGTCGAGCAGAATGAGAATCGCGATCTCCGGATCGTCCACCGGCACCACCGCGCCCATTGAGGCGACATACTTCCGCTCGCCGGTGGTGGCGAGTGTCGCGATTTTTTCCGATGTACCGGTCTTGGCGCCGATACGGTAGCCGCTGATATAAACGTTGTGAGCCGTACCGCCCACGCCTGCCGTCGCTTCCAGCATCATGTCGATGTTATGCGAGGTGGTTTCCGAAATCACCTGCCGCTTGACCACGGGTTCATGGCTCTTGACGATGTTGCCGTCGGGGTCGATAATCTTTTCCACCACATAGGGCTGACGAAGATAGCCGCCGTTGACCGCCGCCGCGAACGCCGTAATCATCTGAATGGGCGTCACCGTAAAGGTCTGCCCGAAGGAAGACGTTGCCAGCTCCTGCGGTTTTGCCAGATCTTCTTCTTTATGATAGCTGCCGCCCGGCGCTTCGCCGGGCAGGTCAATGCCTGTACTGGTTGTCAGACCGTAGGCGGTGAAATACTTGTAAAAATTCGCCGCGCCCAGTCTCTCGCCGAGCGTCATCAGCACGGGGTTGCAGGAATTCATCATGCCCTGTGTGAGCGTCTCGGTGCCGTGACCGCTCGCCTTGTGGCAGTGAATGATGCGCCCTCCTACCAATTTATAGCCGGGGCAGTTAAAGGTATCGCTCATGCTGGTCAGCCCTTCTTCGAGAGCTGCCGACATGGTGATGGGCTTAAATACGGAGCCGGGTTCATAGGCGTCGCTGATGGCTTTGTTGCGCCACTGAAGCTGCTGTGCCGCGTTGATAGCGTTCTGTTTTTCCTTGGGGTCTTCGATCTCATCGATTTTCTGCTGCGCCGCGGCATCCTTGATAGCGAGATAATTGGCAGGGTCGTAATCATTCATCGTTGCCATCGCCAGGATACCGCCCGTCTTGACGTTCATGATGATACCTACTGCTCGGTTTTCGACGTTATTGTCCACATATGCCTGTCGCAGATACTTTTCCAGCACCGCCTGGATACTGGCGTCGATGGTCAGTTCGAGGCTGTTGCCGTCAATCGGCTCAATCACGGTGTCATAATCGAAGGGCATTTCGCCGCCCTTGGAATTTTTCGCCTTGATGATCTTGCCGTCCACGCCTTTGAGTTCGCTGTTGTAATACCCCTCCACGCCGCCGGAGCCGACATTGTCAAAATTGGCAAAGCCGATCACCGTCGAAGCGAGGGAACCGTGATAATAATACCGTTTGGAATCCACCGTGAGGGATATCCCCTTGATATACTGGTAGTTCTCGACCTTCTTGAGTTCCAGCTCGGGGTGGTCCTCCAGATAGACCTCTTCCACAGTTTTCTTTTTTCCGTTTTCGTCCGTGATCTGCACATTCCGCACATAGCAGGTGCGATAGATAAAAGCCTGCAGCAGATCCTTCTGCTCCTTGTCCGCCTTGGTGGTCAGCTTGACGGAGTTGCTGTTGAGATTGCTGCGCGCCGCAACCGCGTCGTAATCCAGATGCAGCACGTCCGCCAGTTCACGGCAGAGCATATCGCGCTGATCCTCCTGAATCTCCTTGGGATAGAGATAAATCACCCACGCGGCGGCACTCTGCACGAGTTTCTCTCCGTTGGCGTCATAAATGGTGCCGCGGTTGGCAGGACGGTTGACCACCTTGAGCTGCTGACTGACGGCAGCCTGCTGATACTCATCCTTGTTGAGTACCATCAGATAGAGCAGCCTGCCAAAAATGGACAGCACTATCAGCAGCACAACCCCCATCAGTATCGCGACATTCCGGGACATACGATCGGGTCCCTTATAGGATTTGAAAAAGCCGGGAACCCAGCTGATTTTTTTGCTTTTGTCTGACGGTTTAGCCAATGACGCACCTCCACATATCATCGCCATTCGGGGATAATCCCCAAATCAACACAAAATGAGAGTTAAGATGTAAACTCTCAACTCTCCCCGTCATTATCACCGCCGTCTGACACGGCGAGATAACAGGCGGACGCTTGCCCCGCCGCGCGCCGCGGCGTCGTATTGCTACGCGCACGTCGCGCCGGGCTGTTCAAACGCCCGCCTTCCTTCATTCCTATTCTATTTGGCGTTTATTCAAAGTATGACGCCAGCCACTCCATAAAACCTTTTTTTTGCGTGTCGTCATTTTCAAATTCGGTCTGCTCACCGACTTCAATCCATCTGAGCTGGAAATTCTCGCGTTTCTGCATACCCAGTTCCTTCTTCGCATATTCTTCAATAGCGGTATCGTTCAAACGCTGATCGTATTCCACCATCATGCCCTGATAGTCGTTTTGCAGCGTCTGAAGCTCCGCCTGCTTCTGGGCAATTCTGGAAGCCAATTCATTCTTTTTCGACTCATAGCCGATGCTAAGTACACAGAATGTGGCAGCCAGTCCCAGCGCCAGTCCCCCCGCTGCCATCACCTTGACCTGCGCGGGATCAAAGGAACGGAACGCCTTGCCGGTCATCGGCAGTGACGCGGTCTTGTTCACCCGCCGGAGCCGAAGCGTCTGCGACGACCGGTGCGCGGCTGCCGGCGTCTGCCGACGGGCATCGGTCGGAGGCTCCCTCCGGCTGACTCTCTTATACACCAGCGTATCATACGCGGCGCTTCCCTCACTCTTTGCACGATTGAAACGGACGGCACTATCCCTTGACGATGACATAATCGCTCAAACCTCCCCGGTATCATTCCATAATAAAAGTAGAAATCCATATCATCCGCCGTTTGGGGCTTCCGATGTATTATCTCTTTGGCGGTGAGCTTTTATCCCCTCCACATGTTCTGACGCGCATGGACGTTCGGGACAGCCCAACCCTTCTGCCTCGGTCGGAACCGATGGCATAACGCCCGCATACTAAAACCTGAATCCGTGAAATACAAATTGTAAAAGACCACTGAATGCCCGATAAACACGGCGTTTTAAGCGAAAATCTCGGCTTATGAATTTGCACCAAATGGGTGCAGAAAAAATGCCTGTAAAAATGCCTGAAACATTCGATTCTATGCGTATTTCAAGCATTTTTCATAATCCAAGTTTCACGGATTCAGGTAAAAGAATATACGGACATTATAATTTGATACAGGTTCTCAGTTTGCTGCTTCTGCTGCGGGGATTGCGGGTCAGTTCCTCCGCGGACGGTACAGTCGGTTTGCGGGTCAGCAGCCGCGCTTTCGGACGGTTGCCGCAGACACACACCGGGAATTCGGGCGGACAGGTGCAACCTTCACACCACCCCGCCATCGTCTGCTTGACAATTCTGTCCTCCAGCGAATGAAAGGTGATGACCGACAGCCGACCTTCCGGCACCAGACAGCCAAACGCCGCCTCCAGACCGCGTTCCAGTTCTCCCAGTTCATCATTCACCGCTATACGAAGCGCCTGAAAGACCTTGCGTGCCGGATGCCCCGCCCGTTTGGCGGCGGCAGGCACCGCGCCGGCAATAATCTCTGCCAGTGCGAACGTCGTGTCGATCGGATGCCTTTCACGTTCGGCGCAGATTGCCTTGGCAATCCTCACTGACCACTTTTCTTCTCCGTATCGGGTAAAGATCTCGGCAAGCTGCTGCCACGAAAGGGTATTGCACAAATCGGCAGCCGTTGCTCCTTCCTGACTCATTCTCATATCAAGCGGTGCGTCGTTGTGAAAAGAAAAGCCACGCTCGGCGGTATCGAGCTGGTGAGAGGATACGCCGATGTCCAGCAAAACGCCATGGACGCCGTCAATTCCCAATTCCTTCAGCACCTCAGCCATCGCGCTGTAATTGGTATGTACCACCGTCACGCGTGCGTCGCCCGCGAATCGCTCGCGGACCGCCGCTATCGCGTCGGGGTCACGGTCCAGACAAACCAGCCGCCCCGCTTCACCCAGACGCTCAAGTATCGCCGCACTGTGATTGCCACCGCCTGCCGTACCGTCCACATAAACGCCGTCCGGTCTGACAGCCAGCGATGCTACCGTTTCCTCAAACAGCACCGGAATATGGTTGAACTCCAAGCCCATAAATCTTCACAAAACCTCACAACTTCCGAATGTATCCCTGCAGCCTGTCCCCGGCATTACGCAATGCCCAGATCCGCCATCATGCGGAGCGCTTCCTCGTCGGAAAGCTCTTCTTCGGCGGTTTCGAGCGATTGCTCCTCCCAAAGTTCCAGCCATTCGATCATACCCACCAGATGCACCTTTTCGGTGATGCCCACCGACAGACGCATTTCCTCCGGCACCAGCATACGCCCCTGGGTATCCACCCTGAGCTGCTCCGCCGAACCGCTGATTTTGCGGCGCAGCGCCGTCATACGCACATCACTGTGGCACAGCTTTTCGAGCATTCGCAAAAACTGAATCTCGGGATAAATCCGGATACAGCGACCGTCCGCGCTTTTGAGGGCAAAGACCGTCGAACCGAGAGCTTCACGGAATTTGGCGGGTACGATGATTCGTCCCTTGGCATCAATCGTGTGAACGGCACTGCCTGTCAGCGCGTTGCGCGCAAACACAATTTCTTCCAATCCATCCATGTTCCCGGTTCCACTCCTTTCGCCGTCAGATCACGCGGTTCCGACCTTGCGCTGCCCACGCCGGAGCAGCAGCATTCTTCGGATATCCTGTAAAATCATTGACAAATGCGCACGAATGTGATACAATCATTTCAAAGAAATCGGACCGATGAATCAACTCGGAACGTCCTGACCAATCGCAAGGCATTTTTTATCAACAGCGCCTCTCGCAAAGGGTTCTGAACACCCTATCCCTTCCCCATCGCTCCATTTCTCCTCCACAACACCTCATTTGCGCTCCACTTGCACTCAATATTATAAATTTTTCATAATGATAAGTCAATAGCAGATTCATTTTTTACCAGTATAATTTTTGATATTTTTCCACTGGGAATTCAGCAAATTAAAACAGAGTATGGAAGTTTTCCACCGACGCAAATCAAAAACACGCTTCCGGGCATTTCCTCTTCTTTCTCACTAAGAGGATTTTTCCCGGCAGCGTGTTTTTTCAGTCATCAGAAAAGCCACAGTACCAACGCGTGCGGTGCGTCCCTCTGTGGCTTTGGTTTTTATATCCGCACTTGCCCTGATAGGCAG
>CAMJHU010000129.1 GCA_946405565.1 uncultured Clostridia bacterium | reverse complement strand
CACGTCGGCGGAGGAAATACTCGCGGGCGGTCACGACGGCATCATGCTGTCCAACGGTCCCGGCGACCCCAAGCAGTGCGGCGCGATTGTTCAGGAAGTCAAGAAGCTCATCGCCGCGAAAATGCCGATCTTTGCGATCTGTCTGGGGCATCAGCTCGTCGCGCTTGCGAGCGGCTTTGATACCTACAAGCTCAAATACGGTCACAGAGGCGCCAATCACCCCGTCAAGGAACTCAAAACCGGGCGTGTGTACATCACCTCGCAGAATCACGGCTATGTGGTGGACGACAAGACCATCGACCCCGCGATTGCCGAGATGAGCTATGTCAATGTCAACGACGGCAGCTGCGAGGGCGTGCGCTACAAGAACGGTCACGTCTTCACCGTGCAGTTCCACCCCGAAGCCTGCGCCGGTCCGCAGGACGCCGCACCGCTCTTTAACCAATTCTTTGCTATGATGGGAGGCAAAAACTAATGCCCAAGAATCCGAATATTCAGAAGGTTGTTGTCATCGGCTCCGGTCCCATTATCATCGGACAGGCTGCCGAGTTCGATTATGCCGGTACGCAGGCGTGCCGCTCCCTGAAAGAAGAAGGCGTGGAGGTTGTCCTCATCAACTCCAACCCCGCCACCATTATGACCGATAAGGATATCGCCGACAGAGTGTATATCGAACCGCTCACCGCCGATACCATCAAAAAGGTCATTCTCGCCGAGAAGCCCGACTCCATTCTGCCCACGCTGGGCGGTCAGAACGCGCTCAACCTCGCGGTGGAGCTGGAGGAAGAGGGATTCTTTGCCGAACACAATGTCAAATTGATCGGCACCACTGCCGAAACCATCCGCAAGGCGGAAGACCGGCAGGAATTCAAGGACACGATGGAAAAAATCGGTCAGCCCTGCGCGGACAGCCTCGTGGTTCACAATGTGGAAGACGCGGTTGCCTTTGCCGAGAAGATCGGCTATCCGGTTGTCGTGCGTCCCGCCTTCACCCTCGGCGGCACCGGCGGCGGCATTGCCCGCACGCGGGAAGAGCTGGAGGAAATCTGCGGTCACGGCTTGCAGGTCAGCCGCGTGACCGAGGCGCTGATTGAGCGCTATATCGGCGGCTGGAAGGAAATCGAGTTTGAAGTCATCCGCGACGGCGACGGCAACTGCGTGACCGTGTGCAGCATGGAAAACGTGGACCCCGTGGGCGTGCATACCGGCGACTCCATCGTCGTGGCGCCTGCCCAGACGCTCGCCGACAAGGAATATCAGATGCTCCGCAGCGCGGCGCTTGCGATTATCGAGGAACTCAAAATCTCAGGCGGCTGCAACGTGCAGTTTGCGCTCCATCCCGACAGCTTTGAATACGCGGTCATCGAGGTCAATCCCCGTCTGAGCCGTTCCTCCGCGCTGGCTTCCAAGGCAACCGGCTATCCGATTGCCCGCGTCGCCTCCAAGATCGCGCTGGGCTTCCGCCTCGACGAGATTAAGAACGCCATTACCCACAAGACCTACGCCTGTTTTGAGCCGACCGTGGACTACTGCGTGGTCAAGATTCCGCGCTGGCCGTTCGACAAGTTCGTCTACGCCAAGCGCAAACTCGGCACCCAGATGAAGGCGACCGGCGAAGTCATGGGCATCGGCATCAACTTCGAGAGTGCGCTCATGAAAGCCATCCGCTGTCTGGAAACCAATGTCTTTTCCCTGCGGGTCAAGGAAATCATGGAGCTCAGCGACGAGGCACTCGCCAAGGCACTGCATCTGGTGGACGACCGCCGCATCTATGTCATCGCCGAAGCGTTGCGCCGCGGCTATACCCAGAAGAAAATCCACGACATCACCACCATTGACCTGTGGTTCATTGATAAACTCGCCTCCATCGTGGAGATGGAAAAGGCTATCGCGACGGACTTCAATGTCGAAATCCTCCGCCGTGCCAAGCTGCTGGGCTTCACCGACAAGGTGATCGGTGAAATCTGCGGCAAGAATGAAGACGACATCCGCGCTCTGCGTTATGAGAATGACATCAGGGTTGCCTACAAGATGGTGGATACCTGCGCCGCGGAATTCGACGCGGAGACCCCCTATTACTATTCCTGCTATGAGAGCGAGAACGAGGTTGACCCCGCCACCGACAAAAAGAAGGTCATGGTCATCGGTTCAGGTCCCATCCGCATCGGTCAGGGCGTGGAATTTGACTACTGCTCGGTGCATTCGGTGTGGGCGCTGCGCGAGGCGGGCTATGAAACCATCATCGTCAACAACAACCCCGAAACCGTTTCCACCGACTTCGACGTCGCGGACAAGCTCTATTTCGAGCCGCTGACCCCCGAAGACGTGCGCAACATCGTGGAGCTGGAACAGCCCTACGGCGCGGTGGTGCAGTTCGGCGGACAGACCGCCATCAAGCTCTGCGAGGCGCTGGACAAGATGGGCGTGCGGATTCTCGGCACGTCGGCGGAGAATATGGACAAGGCGGAAGACAGAGAACTCTTTGACCAGATTCTCACCCAGTGCCAGATTCCGAAAGCACCCGGCAAGACGGTCTTCACCTGTGAAGAAGCCATTGCCGCCGCCAATGAAATCGGTTATCCCGTGCTGGTGCGTCCGTCCTATGTGCTGGGCGGTCAGGGTATGCACATCGCCTTCTCGGATAAGGAAATCCGCGAGTACATCGGCATCATCAACCGGGTACAGCAGGATCACCCGATTCTGGTGGATAAATACATCATGGGCAAGGAAGTCGAAGTGGACGCGATCTGTGACGGCACCGACATCCTGATTCCGGGCATCATGGAGCATATCGAACGCGCGGGTGTGCATTCGGGCGATTCCATCTCCGTGTATCCCTGCCAGTCGCTCAAGAAGAGCGTGCAGGAAAAGATTGTGGAGGATACCCGCAATCTCGCGCTGGCACTGGGCGTAATCGGCATGATCAACATCCAGTTCATTGTCAAGGACGATGTGGTGTATATCATCGAAGCCAATCCCCGTTCGTCGAGAACGGTTCCCTATATCAGCAAGATCACGGGCATTCCGATTGTCAAGCTGGCGACGCAGTGTCTCTTCGGGGATAAGAAGATTCCCGATCTGGGCTATGAATACGGTCTCCAGCCGGAGAAGTCCACAATTGCCATCAAGATGCCGGTCTTCTCGTTTGAGAAGCTCTACGGCGCGGACATCAGCCTCGGACCCGAAATGAAGTCCACCGGCGAAGTGCTGGGTATCGGTTACACCTATGAGGAAGCACTCATCAAGGCGTTTGTGGGCACGGGTATCCATCTGCCTACCACCCATAAGATTGCCATTACGGTGAAGGATATGGACAAGGAAGAAGTCGTGCCGATTGCCAAGGATTTTGCCGATCTCGGCTACGAAATCTACTGCACCGCCGGCACGGGCAAATATCTCGCCGACCGCGGCATTCCCAACCGTGTGGTCAAGAGACTGCAAGGGGGCAAGCCGAATTATCTGGATATGATTGTCAATAACGAGCTTGACCTCATCATCAATACGCCGACGCAGGGCATGGAGACCAAGCGCGACGGATTCCTGATCCGCCGGAATGCCGTGGAATGCGGCGTGCATTGCCTGACCTCGCTGGATACGGCGAGAGCGCTGGTCAACTGTCTGAAAGACGCGGCAGGCGTGGATTTGTCGGTGATTGATATCGCGAAAATCTAAAATACGCGCCCAACTAGCCGCGCAGCGGCGGGGATTCCAAAGGGACGAGTCCCTTTGGCAGGTCAAGGGCAGCGCCCTTGCAGGGACCGGGGCAGCGCCCCGGCAGGCAGGCGGAAGCCTGCCGGGCAAGACCAGCCCAGATACGCAATAAGGTAGGGCGAATACAGACAAAGGAACCCTATCACCATTCGCCTGACCCTGATATTCATCGAGGCTTTTCTTGCCGGGACGTCCGGAGGTCGTCCCCTACAAAAAGGAACGGCAAAACCTGAAAACAACCCAAAATTACCCCGAACCGTTCGGTGTTTATTTACACAAACGGTTCGGGGTGATTTATTTCCCGGTCTTTTTCAAAAACAGCTTGGTGACGCCGTCATTCTGGAGAGAGGGGAGACGGTAGGCAATGCGGGGGTGGCGCAGACGGGTCATGACCATGCTTTTGAGGGTATCGCCGCGGCGGTAGCCGTGAATGACGTGAATCTCGGCGACGTCGCGTCCGGCATGATCGATGAGCCGGAGCAGGTCGCGATAAGCTTCGTCGGACGTCATGCCGTGGATGTCCGCTTCGATGATATTGCCTTTGCGCCGTGTCAACATGAATCTACCGCCGTCCTCTGATAAGATACGCAACGCCGGAATTGCTGTGAAATACCCTGCCGGTGTTTCCGATGGGATTTATCTTAGCATGTTTTTGTCGGTTTGTCAAACAGGTGGAACCTATTTTGTCTGTGGTTCGGGGAGGATAGGATGTTGTCGAGTGTTGTCTAGCAAAAAAGGACTTCTTCGACAACACTTCAAGTACCAAAAAAAACCTGAAATACGCGGTTTTCAGGCAATCACAGGGTAAATGTTGTCGATGAAACGAGGAAAATACAGTAAAAGTAAAAAAAATAAATATATAGTTTACAGCAAAATCCTCGTAATCTTCGTATACCGGCAACCGGATTGTATGAGTTACCAAAAATCACCGCTTGTTTCAGGGCATCTCTACAAATCCGTTGCCAATATATTGACAAAACGATAGTGATATGATATTATTTTAATATCAAATATATTTGACAAGCCATCAAAACCTTATCAAGAGTGATCAAGTGATCACTTGATCACTTGATCACTTGCAAAGGAGTACATCACCATGAAAGAAATGCAGGAAAAAATTCTGACCAAAAGAAAGAACGGCATGGCGGTACTGGTGCTGACCGTGCTGCTGTATATTGCCAGTGTGTCGGCGTTTGTGATCGGTACCTCCATGGAAGAACCGACCGATTCGATTCTGTGCATTGCCGCGGCTGTCTGGTTCTCACTGGGCTGGATTGTGTTTCTGGGTCTGAAGGTCCTCAAGCCGCAGGAAGCGCTGGTGCTGACGCTGTTCGGCAAGTATGTCGGCACGCTCCGGGGCGACGGCTTCTACTGGGTGAATCCCTTCTGCACCGCCTTCAATCCCGCTGCTGGCACCAAGCTCCGGCAGAGCGGAGATGTGAGTGACGACGACGGCGACGCCGTTTTGCCGGTCAACCAGATGCAGGTGAATCTCACCACAGGCCCCAGCAAGACCATCTCCCTCAAAATCATGACCCTCAACAACAACAAGCAGAAAATCAACGACTGCCTCGGCAATCCCATTGAAATCGGCATTGCGGTGATCTGGAGGGTAGTGGATACCGCGAAGGCTGTCTTCAACGTGGACAACTACAAGGAATATCTCTCGCTCCAGTGCGACACGGCACTCCGGAACATCGTCCGTCTCTATCCCTACGACGTGGCGGAGAATGTGGATACCACCGGCGACGGCATTGCCGACGAGGGTTCTCTCCGCGGTTCGAGTGAAATCGTGGCACAGCGCATCCGCGACGAGATTCAGGAAAAGGTCGAAAACGCGGGCATTGAAATCATTGAAGCCCGCATCACCTATCTCGCCTACGCGCCCGAAATTGCCGCCGCCATGCTCCAGCGTCAGCAGGCAAGCGCCGTGGTGGACGCGCGGAAGCTCATTGTGGACGGCGCGGTGGGCATGGTGGAAATGGCGCTCGAACAGCTCAGTGAAAAGAACGTGGTGGAGCTGGACGACGAGCGCAAAGCCGCGATGGTCTCCAATCTGTTGGTGGTTCTCTGCGGCAATCACGACGCGCAGCCTGTCGTCAATTCCGGCAGCCTGTATTGATGCCCCATGGCGGCGAAGAAACAGGTGCCCCTCCGTCTGTCCGAAAAGCTGTACAACGAGATTGCTGCGTGGGCAGAGGATGATTTCCGCTCGGTCAACGGGCAGATCGAATATTTATTGACCGAGTGCGTCAGACAAAGGTGCAAGAACGGCGGTTACGTCGGCAGGGAGATCGACGCGCCGCCGGACATTGATGTGAACCGCTTCGGCAGTGAAGACAACCCATAATGCCATGACGGGAACGGTACAAAGGAGCAGTGCCGTTCCCGTTTTTTTTTCTGTCCCTGACAGAAGATGAAATATATCAAAACTCACAAAAAAGTGGTTGATTTATCCCGGCATATTCGATATAATAGATATGATAAAAGAATCGTCACAGGAGGCGTTTGATATGGATATGACGGAATTTGTGGATTCCTCGCTGCGGATGCCGGCGGGCAGCGAGTATGCCGTGAGCGAGGACGTGCTGATGGATATCACCGACTGTTTGCAGAACAGCAAGTTTTACGGGG
>CAMJHU010000128.1 GCA_946405565.1 uncultured Clostridia bacterium | reverse complement strand
AAGATTGAAAAAACTCGACAGAGTTATGCTCGAAATTCAGCGTTCGGTTGTTCCTTTTCGCCCTGATGATGGTTCTACCCCCAGATACCAATATCCTCGCAAGTCCAAATTTCATCATAACAAAAAATCTAATCTGTGATTACTTTCACTAAGTTGTGGATAGTGATTTGCTATCCTGTCAGCGCATTCGGACAAGAAAAAGCCCTCCGCACATTTATTTGTACCAATGCCGATCTTGCTTCCGATGAAGAGATTCTCAATCTTTACGCTGTTCGCTGGGAAATTGAAGTCTATTTCCGCGACTGTAAGAACAAGCTGGCTTTTGACAAATATCAGATTCGTTCTGCCAACGACATCAAGCGTTTCTGGTTGATTTCATCACTTGCCTATCTGCTGGCTTGTTTGGAGTCCCCTTCTTTCAATTTTTCCGAAGGCTATGCCTCAATTTCTCAGACTATCTTCATTGAAAGGGTTTCATTTATTTTTGACTTTGCACAAAGTGGCGGGGAGAAGTCTGCCCTTCTGGCTATGGTTGCTTAATTCCCTTTTGTGCATTTTGACGAACATGCCGCTTTTATGCTCATTTATAGTTTATAAATTTTTAAATTTTTAAATTTACACAAAATTCTCAAAAGTACAACTTTTTGAGAAAAGTTATCGTATCCATAATACCTAAAAATCGTTCCTGATTTTATACATCTTCGTCATATCTTCCATTGACTTTATGTGACAATGTGCTATAATACTCAAAGTAAAAATATGCGGACTGGTTAGTTATGCAAATTTTCAAAAAGTGTACCGTTTGAGAAGATTTTGATAAATCAAGGAGATGTTTTATGGGAATATCGTTGTTTCAACACAATCAGGAAGCCTATGAAGCGGTTCTTTTTATGTTGTCAGAAAAGGGAAAAGCGGCAATCATTCACCCCACAGGCACGGGAAAATCCTTCATCGGCTTCAAGCTGGACGTCATTTATGATAAGCACATCACCGAGCACACAGGCAAATACATTGTGTTCTGCTCCAACATCGAGCATTTGAAAGAAATGCAGGGCAAGATTCACAAATGGTTCGACAGGATTGACAAAGCGCCGCATAGTTATACCGCCTATTCTGACGATCCGACCACCGACAAGGCGTTTGCGGAGTTTAAAGGCGACAGCAGCGACCATCTGAAACTGCTCTTTGCCAAGGAATACCTTAGGAACTATGCAGAATTTAATCAGTCATTTTCTGCCTGAAATTACAGTATGCTTGCGTGTTTCGGCAAGTGAAATGTATCAATTATTTCTGCATAGTTCCTTAGTACCCTGGATAAAGCCAAATGGTCGAGTTGTTATGTGTCTCCTGACGGATACAAGATAGGCGCGTGGCTGCGAGGACAGCAGCGTGCTGCGCAAAGAAACGGCATTGACCCTCTCAAGCGAGATATGCTCATGGCAATTGGCTTGGAATTATAGTGAGTAAGGAAATGACATATGGAAATCGAAGCTTTTGAAAAGAAAATCTGGCTTTCATCGCCTACGATGCATGGCGATGAGCGGAAGTGGGTAGACGATGCGATTCTGACCAATTGGGTCAGTACGGTCGGCGCAAATATCAATGAAGTGGAGCGTATGACCGCAGAGAAAATCGGCAGAAAATACGCAGTCGCTCTCTCTTCAGGAACGGCAGCGCTGCATTTAGCTATCAAGCTATGTGGAGAAAAATTATACGGTCAGCCGAAGGTCGGTCACGGCTGTTTGGAAGGCCATAAGGTTTTCTGTTCTGATATGACCTTTGATGCGACGGTGAATCCCGTGGCTTACGAGGGCGGCGAGGCGGTCTTTATTGATACCGAGCGCGACACTTGGAATATGGATCCGGTGGCACTGGAAAAGGCGTTTGAAATCTATCCCGAGGTTCGCTTGGTTGTGTTGGTTCACCTCTATGGAACGCCTGCCAAAATTGATGAAATCAGAGCCATTTGCGACAAATATAATGCCTTGATTGTCGAGGACGCGGCGGAATCGTTTGGTGCCTCTTACAAAGGTGTTCAGACTGGCTGTTTAGGTGATGTTTCTATTATCAGCTATAACGGCAACAAGATTATCACTGGTTCCAGCGGCGGTATGCTGCTGACAGACAGCGAGGAATGGGCACATAAGGCGCGCAAATGGTCTACTCAGAGCCGCGAGGACGCAGCTTGGTACCAGCATGAGGAACTCGGCTACAATTACCGCATGAGCAATATTATCGCGGGCGTTGTGCGTGGTCAGTTACCCTATTTAGAGGAACATATTGCACAGAAGAAGGCCATTTACGAAAGATACAAAGATGGTTTGAAGGATTTGCCTGTGACGATGAATCCCTTTGATCCTGTCGTATGTGAACCGAATTACTGGCTGTCTTGTCTTCTGATTGATGAATCCGCCATGTGCCGACAGGTACGGGGGGAGAAGGAAGCACTCTACAGCCACGAATCGGGAAAAAGCTGTCCAACAGAGATTTTGGAATTGTTAGCGAGATACAATGCAGAGGGACGTCCAATTTGGAAGCCCATGCATATGCAGCCGATTTACCGCATGAATCCTTTTATTACGACAAATGGCAACGGGCGGGCAAAAAGCAATGCCTATATCAAGGAAAGCGGCTTTGTTGACGTGGGCGCGGATATTTTTGAGCGTGGTCTCTGCCTGCCTTCCGACAATAAGATGACGATGGAACAGGTGGACAGAATCGTCGCTATCATTCATGAGTGCTTTGCATAATATTTTAAACTTACGGTGATGCAGTTGAATCAGATCAATACAAAACATAAGCCCTATGGCATTTACGAAAAATGTATCAAGCGTCCCTTGGATTGTTTTCTGGCTTGTCTGGCATTGGTGGTATTTAGTCCGATTTTGCTGATTGTGGCAATCTTGGTAAGGGTGAAATTAGGCAGTCCCGTGGTATTTAAGCAGCAAAGGCCGGGACGGATTGACCCGAAAACGGGACGAGAACGAATTTTTGAAATGTACAAATTTCGCACTATGACGGATAAACGCGATGCTGACGGCAACCTGCTGCCGGACACGCTTCGTATGACGAAGTTTGGCGAAAAAATCCGAGCCAGCAGCATTGACGAACTGTTGGAATTAGTGAATATTGCAAAGGGCGACATGGCCGTCATCGGTCCCCGCCCGCAGTTGGTCAGGGATATGGTATTCATGACCGACGAACAGCGCATGCGTCACACCGTGCGCCCCGGATTGAGTGGACTTGCACAGGTACGCGGTCGTAACGCGATTTCATGGGAAGGAAAACTAAGTACCGACTTGGAATACATCGATAAGATCACCTTTTTTGGCGATGCGAAAATTGTCATTCAAACCGTATTTAAGGTTTTCAAACGCGAAGGAATTACCGAAGAAGGCATGGCGACCGCGACTGATTTTGGCGATTATCTGTTGGAGACGGGTCAGGTCAGTCAAGCCGAATATGATGAGAAGCAGCTAGAGGCAAAAAGTTTACTGGCTAATCAATAAAACAGATAGGTGAGCATGTTGAAAAAAGTATTGATTACAGCGAGCGTTGTGTCATTTATCGAGTGGTTCAACAAGGAAAATGTGGAGTTTCTGAAGAACACATTAGGTTGCGACGTACATATTGCCTGTAATTTTGACTATATGGAAGATACCGATGTGGCGCGGACACAAGCCTATCTCCAAAAACTTAAAGAAATGGGCGTGCGGCTTCACAATATCCACTTTGCCAGAAGTCCGTTTGATAAGGGAAATATCGCGGCATATAAGACTTTGAAAAAGATCATAGATGATGAAAAGTTTGATCTGATTCACTGCCATACGCCGACGGTTTCCATTCTGACGCGGCTTGCGGCGAGGGCGGCAAGAAAGCGCGGCACCGTTGTGATGTACACCTGCCACGGCTTCCATTTCCACAACGCTGCCCCCAAGAAGAACTGGCTGCTGTATTATCCCATCGAGAAGTATATGTCGCGCCATTGCGATTATATTGTCACCATTAACAAGGAAGATTTTAAAAGAGCAAAGACCTTTCACGCCAAAAATGTACGCTATATTCCGGGCGTCGGGGTGGATATCAATCGCATCAAGCGCGTTTCCATTGACAAAGCCGCGTACAAACACAATATCGGATTGCCGGAAAACAGCATCATGATTCTTTCCGTTGGTGAGATGATCGAAAGAAAGAACCATGAGGTCATCATCAAGGCACTGGGAAAATTGCAGCGGGACGATCTGTATTATGTCATCTGCGGTAAAGGACCGCTGAAGGAATATCTGGAACAGTTAGCAGAGCAGTTGGGCATCGGCAGCAAGGTGGTTTTCCTCGGTTTCCGCAATGATATTCCGGAGCTTTGTCATGCGGCGGACATCAGCGCGTTTCCCTCCCGCATCGAGGGATTGGGACTCGCAGGTATCGAAGCCATGGCGGCAGGCGTACCGCTGGTATCTTCTAACGTTCACGGCATTCTGGATTATGTGATCGACGGTCAGACCGGCTATGCCTGCGCGCCTGACGACGTGAACGGCTTCGCGCAGGCGATCGACAGACTTGCGTCGGACAAGTCCCTGCGCGATGGTATGAGAGAGGCTTGTCTGAAAGCCGTGGAACCTTTTGAAATTACCAACGCGCTGAACGTCATGTGGGATATTTACAGGGAAATATTGTGAGCGAAGGATATTTAGCTGATAGGAGGACTACTTATGGCAGACAATCGTTATGATAATCCTGTTAATTATTTTCTTTATTCTAAAATATTTGGTTATGATGAAAAGAAATTCTGGCGTCTGAGACAGAGAATCGTCAATCCTGAAGATAAAGCTTCAAAACTTCGTAAAATGTTCTGGCTGATCTATCTGAAGAAGGCAGAAGCCAGAAACGCGGCTTCGATGGGAACCGCCGTTAATGCAGGTGCCGTGTTTGATTCCCCTCCCAGACTGCCTCACGGTATTACGGGTATATTTATCAGTCACAGTGCGCATATCGGAAAAAATTGTATGATTTTGCAAAATGTGACTATTGGAAGCAGCAAAGGAAAAGCTCCTGTGATCGGAGATAATGTGGTCATTGGTGCCTGCGCGACGATTGTCGGTGGTATCCATATCGGTAATAATTGCAATATCGGTGCTAATTGCACGGTATTCAAGGACGTTCCGGACAATACGACGGTCGTCAATCAGGCACCGCGGTATCTTAACAATACCAATACATCTGAACAAAGGGGATTCTGACCGTAATGAAGAAGTATAAAGTCGGGTACACACAGGGTGTTTACGATATGTTTCATATCGGGCATCTGAATCTTGTCAATCGGGCGAAAGAATACTGCGATTATCTGATTGTCGGTGTAAATTCCGATGAATTGGTTCAGAGCTATAAACATAAGACGCCTGTTGTTTGTGAAGAAGACAGAAGAACGATTGTAGCAAATATCAAAGCGGTAGATGAATGCGTCATTGTAAATACATTGGATAAAAAAGAAGTCCTGAAATCCATCCCTTTTGATGCCATTTTTATCGGTGACGATTGGAAAAATAATCAGAGATGGATTGAAACGAAGAATGAATTAGCGTTGATGGGAGTAGATGTTGTATTTTTACCGCATACAGAGGGCATATCTTCCACAGAACTTCGGATCGTAGAATCCCATAAAGTGAACGATTAGGAGAATCAATATGAAATACAGTTATAAATATGTCAGAGAATCGCTTCCGAAAAACAAGAGCAGCGTCAGTTCGATCTGGGTAAAGGCAGTTGCCCGTCCGTTGTCGTTTCCGTTGACATATCTATTCGCCAATATGGGTTTTTCCGCTAACTTTATTTCTGTTCTTTCCGGTCTTGTTTCTGTTGCAGGGTGCATATTGCTGTCAGTTCCGGATAAAACGGCTGTCTGGGCGGGTATTGTCTGCATCAATTTGTGGATTGTATTGGATTGTGTGGACGGAAACGTTGCCAGAGTCACGAAAAAATTCTCAAGAATGGGTGAATTTTTCGACGCAGCCTATGGTTATATAATCTGCGCTTTTGATTTTATTGCCATAGGAATGGCAGCCTATCATTATTCTCATCTTCTCTTCGGCGAGCATTCCGTGATATCGATTCTGCTAGGAGGACTTACCTGCGCGTTCAATCTTCTGCCGAGACTGGTTTATCAGAAGTACACTGTCATGATGATGGATATGGCCTATAAAGAAAGCGGCGAGTATCAGCCGGAAAACGATTCGTTTTATAAGCCGGAACAGAGAAAGGGTATTACCTATCTACGGCTGGTTGTTGACCGTCAGATTGGTACATCCGGTCTGTTTATGCCCTTTTTGATTGGGTGTGGCATTTTCAATT
>CAMJHU010000127.1 GCA_946405565.1 uncultured Clostridia bacterium | reverse complement strand
ACAACGGGGAAAGGCGAATACCGACAAGGAACCCCACCACTAAAGCAAATCAAGCCAATTTCTATAACCGTCTAAGGCGAATACAGAAAAGGAGCGACACAAACATGAACAGCATGGAACAGACGAGAGCATTTTTAAAATCCATCGGTCTTCCCGGCGGAGACGCGTATGATCTTCCCACCTCGGAGAAACGCTTCGAGGACGGCGGACAGTACCGCTTTGAAGTACCCGGCATTCAGGGACCCAAGGTCATGGAGGCACTTCTGGAAGAGATGGACAAATACGGCATCTGGCTTCACCGTGTGACCCAGACCAAGGGCATCATGTCGCTTGCCGACAACGATATCATCGAGATGGTCAAGCTCGCCAAGCAGGCGCAGACCGACCTCATTCTCGCTATCGGACCCCGTGCCACCACCGACACCAGCGCCTCGGTCAACACGCCGGAAGGCGTGCGCATGGGCTACCGTCTGCGCGGTCAGGAGCAGATTGTCCGTGCCGTGGAGGACGTGAAACGTGCCGCTGCCTTTGGCTGCCGCGGCTTCCTTGTGTACGATGAGGGCTGCCTGTGGGTACTCAATGAATTCCGCAAGGCGGGCGAGATTCCCGCCGACTGTCACTTCAAGCTCTCGGCGCACGCCGGTCACGGCAATCCCTGTGCCGCCAGACTGCTGGAAAGCATCGGCGCGGATTCGCTCAACCCCGTCCGCGATATCCAACTGCAAATGCTTGCCGCGATGCGTCAGGCGATTGACATTCCGATTGACATTCACACCGAAAATCCCAAATCTACCGGCGGCTTTATCCGCCATTACGAGGTGCCGGAGATGATCCGCGTGGCGGCTCCAATTTATCTCAAGACCGGCGGCTCCGTCGCGCAGACCCACAGCTGGGACAGCACCGAGAGCGACGCCAAGAAACGCGCCAAGCAGGTGTCGCTGGTCAAGCGCGTGATTGACGCGTACTATCCCGAGGCGGTGCAGTCGCCCAAGGGCTTTGTGACCGATAAATAAATCTTCGGAGGCATTGTAACAATATGACCGACCAAATCGCGCTGGTGCTGGGCGGCACCAGTCCCCATGTGGAATTGATCAACAAATTAAAACGGCGCGGCTATTATGTGATTCTGGTGGATTATCTCGACAATTCTCCCGGTATCGCGGTCGCTGATCAGCATATCCCAGAGAGTACGCTCGACAGGGAGAAGGTGCTGCAAATCGCCAGAGAGACCCGCGCGTCGCTGGTCATCAGCACCTGCATTGACCAAGCCAACAGCGTCTGCTGCTATGTCGCCGAACAGCTCGGCTTGCCGCACCCGTACAGCTATCAGACTTCCCTCGACGTGACCGACAAGGGACGCATGAAGCGTATCATGACCGAATACGGCATTTCCACTTCTCCCTATACGCTCACCACTTCCGTGGAGGGCATCGACTGGGACAAGGTGGCATTTCCCGCCGTGGTCAAGCCGGTGGACTGCAACAGTTCCAAGGGCGTTCACCGTGCCGACAGCCGCGAGGAAGTGCTGCGTTTTGTGGAGGAAGCGCTGTCGCTCAGCCGGACAGGTTACGCCATCATCGAGGGCTTCAACGAGGGCGACGAAATTCAGGTGGACTGCTTTGCCGGTCAGGACGGCGCGCAGGTACTCATGACCCGCCAGAAAAAGAAGATTCACGGCGGCAACGGTATGGTGCTGCAATCCACGGGTTCGATTGTTCCCGCAACGCTGAGTGAAGCAGAGGACGCACAGACCAAAGAAATCGCCAGCGGTATCGCCAAGGCGTTCGGTCTGAAAAATACCCCCTTCTTCTATCAGGCGATCAGGACGGCAAACGGGATTTCCGTGCTGGAATTCGCGCCGCGCATCGGCGGTGGTCTGAGCTACTATATGCTTCGCAACATCGCGGGGGTGGATTCGGTGGAAATCGCCATCAATTCCTTCCTCGGCGTGGAGAGCGACGTGAAAGCCAGAGCCGTTGAGCGTCATTACTCCACCAACCTGCTGTATATGAAGCCGGGCGTTTTCGATCATCTCGAGGGTGTGGACGAACTGAAAGCCGAGGGCGTCATCTATGAATCTTTTCAGATGAAGAAGTCCGGCACCGAAATCGACAGCGACCTGCGAAGCGGCAACCGCGTAGCGGCGTTTATCGTGGAGGCGGACAGCCCCGCCGCCGTGCGCGAAAAGGAAAAGCAAGCCTATTGCCGCATCCGCGTGATCGACGCGGACGGGCATGACGCGCTCAACCGCGAAGTTAATTTTTAACGGTTTTTTACCATCATTTGAGAAAGGCAGATTTTATTCCAATGAGACATCATGCGTATCAGCCAAGCTCCAAGTTTGTCATCGAGCCGATCAATTTTGATAAGTACACCGAGCAGGGACTGCTCCGCTACTGTCTGGGCGCGACGATGTATATGCCCGGCACCAAGGATTTTTTGCAGCCCATTCTCGACAAGAAATACCCCGGACTGACCTCCATGGTCATGTGCTTTGAGGATGCCTGCAAAGAAGAACTGGTTCCCGAAGCGGAGGACAATGTCATCCGTCTGCTTGACGCGCTGGGCAAGGCGGTCAAGGAAGGTAAAATCAAATACGAGGAAATCCCGCTCATCATCTTCCGCGTGAGAAACGTCGAGCAGTTCCACCGGTTTTCCGCACGGCTCACCAAGGAACGCGTGCATTTCGTCACTGCCTTCAATTTCCCCAAGTTTAACCGCGCCAACGGCGAGGAGTATTTTTCCCATCTGGAAGCACTCAATGAGCAATTCGGCGAGGTGATCTACGGTATGCCGATTCTCGAAGCGCGTGAAATGGCATATCTGGAAACCCGCATTCCGGAACTCATGGGAGTCAAGGAAATTCTTGACCGCCACAAACGGCTGGTGCTGAATGTGCGCGTGGGCGGCACCGACTGGTCGTCGGTCTTCGGTGTACGGCGCGGCATCAACTACACCATCTACGATATCATGACGGTATCTGACTGTCTCAAAGACGTGCTGAACGTCTTTGCCCGTGACAATGATTACAGTGTGTCGGGTCCGGTGTGGGAGTATTTCCGCGCCAATAAGGACATGAAGTTCACCGAGATTCCCAAGAGCATCAATCAGTCGCTTTTCAAGCGCGACATTCTCATCAACGACGCGGTGGACGGTCTGCTGCGGGAACTGCTGCTCGATCGCGCCAACGGCTTTATCGGCAAGACCATCATCCACCCCACCCATATTCCCTATGTCAACGGGATGCTGGCGGTCACGCGGGAAGTCTATAACGACGCCTGTCAGATCATGGACACCAGCGGCGGCGTGATCAAGAGCGAAAGCGGCAATAAGATGAACGAAATCGGACCCCATCGCTGCTGGGCGGAAAAGATTCTCATGCGCGCCAAGGCATACGGCGTGATTGCGGACGAATCGAAGTACACGGATTTGTTTGAGGTGTAACGATGGAGCAAGTGATTGAAATTACCACGCCGATTGCCGACGAGGTCATTGACGGCTTGCAGGTCGGCGATATGGTCTATCTCTCAGGCGAGATTCTCTGCGGACGCGACGGCGTGCTGCCGAAGATCGTTAAAATGGCGGAAGAAGGACGTCTGGACGAGCTCAACGCCAATCTGACCGGCAGCGTGATTTTTCATACAGCGGTCAGTCCCGCCGGTGTGGGACCCACTTCCAGCAATAAGCTGGAAATTGAAGCGAGCATTGCCCCGCTGTCTCAGGCGGGCGTGAAGCTGCACCTCGGCAAAGGGGCGATTCATCCCGAAACCGTGCAGGCGCTTGACCAATATCACGCTGTCTACGCGATTATTCCGCCGGTCACGGCACTGCTGGGCGCCAAGACTTCCGAGCAGGAGCTTGTTGCCTTCCCGGAACTCGGCATGGAAGCGCTCTACCGCCTGAAGGTAGACCGCTATCCCGCGATCATCGGCGCGGCGCACGGAAGGAGTATTTATGATGAATGACGCACAGATCATAGAGAAAGTCAGAGATACCCTTGTCGCCGCCGGTTCGACCTTCCGGGACGACAAGAAAAACGCCTACTGCCGTGCTATCGCGACCGAATCCAACCCCAAAGCGAAGTGGGTGCTGGAAACGATTCTGCAAAACGCTCAGGCGGCGGAGCAGCAGCGCAGTCCGCTCTGTGACGATTCCGGCATTCCGCACCTGCTGCTGGAAGTGGGAGAAAATCAGGCGGTCACGGGACGTATGCTGGCAGCCATCAAAGAGGGCGTTGCCCAAGGTCTTCGCGCCCTGCCGGGACGTCCGATGGGCATTATGGGGGACGACAGCCACCGCATTGACCAATCGGGCGGACTCAACCCCGATTCGGCAGGCGTGGAGCCTTCGCCGATTCTGATCCGCCAGACCGATGAAGATGTCATCCGGCTGCATATCATGATGTTCGGCGGCGGTCCCGCCATTCGCGCCAAGACCTACCGCGTGTTCCACAAGCACAATACGCAGGTTGTATTGGATGAAATCGTGGACTGGGCGAAGGAAGCGGTCGGGCTGCTGGGATGCAGTCCGTGTACGCTGGCGGTGGGAATCGGACGTTCGCACTTTGAAGCGTCGTCGCTCATGCTGCAAGCCCTCGCCGACGGCTCCTACGATAAGCAGAGCGAGATGGAAGCGGAAATTACCCGCCGCGTCAATCAATCCAATATCGGTCCGTTGGGGCTGCATGGGGATACCTCGGTGCTGGCTACCTTTATGAAGGTCGGCCCCCAGAGAGCCAGCGGCGTGAGAATCGTCTGTCTGCGTCCCTGCTGCTGCTTTGAGCCGCGAATCTGGAGCGCTACGCTAAGTGAATAATGAATAGTGAACAGTGAATTAGCTGCCGACAAGCGGCAGCGTGAAGGAAGCGCTTCGCGCTTGAGAATATGTTTGTATTACTTTTGCTTTTGCGGTTCCTTTCACTGTTATGGGAAGGTGAATATTGTGGGGAAAATTTTAGTGACCCGTTCTTCCATGCCGCCCCTGGAGGAATATGTGGATGAAATCAGAGAGTTGTGGGACTCCCACTGGCTTACCAATATGGGCGTAAAGCACAAGGCGTTTCAGGCGGCGCTGAAGGACTATCTCGATGTGGACTGTGTGGAACTGCTCACCAACGGTCATATGGCGCTGGAATTGACGCTGCAGGCAATGAATCTGCAGGGCGAGGTGATCACCACGCCTTTTACCTTTGCCTCCACCACCCACGCGATTGTGCGCAACGGACTGGAACCGGTTTTCTGCGATATTGACCCGGATACCTATACCATTGACCCCGAGAAAATCGAAAAACGCATCACCGACAGAACCTGCGCCATCATGCCGGTACACGTCTACGGCAATGTCTGTCACATCGAGGAAATCCAGCGCATTGCCCGCAAGTATGAACTCAAGGTGATCTATGACGCGGCGCACACCTTCGGCGAGACATACAAAGGACGGGGCATCGGTTCCTATGGCGACGCGTCCTGCTTCAGTTTCCACGCGACCAAGGTCTTCAACAGCGTGGAAGGCGGCGCGGTCTGCTATCACAACGCGGCGCTGGGAGAAGCGCTCTATGAACTCAAAAACTTCGGCATCCACGGTCCGGAGGAAGTTTCCGCCGTGGGCGCCAACGCCAAGATGAACGAATTCTGCGCGGCGATGGGCTTGTGCAATCTGCGGCATCTGGACGAGGAAATCCAAAAGCGTAAGGCGGTTGCCGAACGCTACCGGGAACGGCTGGACGGTGTGGAAGGACTTCGCCTCAATCCCTTGCAAAAAGACGTGACACCGAATTATGCCTATTTCCCGGTACTGTTTGAGCCGGAAACCTTCGGTGCGAGCCGCAGTGAGGTTTTTGATAAGCTTGGGCAGAACGGCATCGTCGCGCGCAAGTATTTCTATCCGCTGACCAACACTTTTTCAGCCTTCGGCGGTAAATACGATGTGAGTGAAACCCCCGTGGCGCTGCATATCAGCAAACGGGTGCTGACGCTGCCTATGTACGCCGATCTGGCACCGGAAGAGGTAGACAGAATCTGCGATATCATTCTGAGCTGTCAGGCATAACGAAACAGAACAAATCCGACCTTGGGAACTATGCAGAATTTAGTCAGTCAATTTATGCGGAAGAATACAGTATGCTTGCGTGTTTCAGCAATTGAAATGTATCAATTATTTCTGCATAGTTTCTTGGACAAGATGATAATAATCAGGCTTTGTCCAAGGTCGATTTTTGTGCCTTATCACCTCTTAATTTATGTGCTGAATATTCACGCTTTTTGGAGGCTCCCTTAAGTTAATGACAGTACTCAGAGAGGGAGGCGAAAAATGGCTCCCTCTTTGAGGTACTGTCATTAACTTAAGGGAATCAGCAGCAAGATGCACAAAAATAAAAAA